>CAYFQZ010000473.1:0-13949 GCA_964345305.1 uncultured Ignavibacteria bacterium
CTCTTCTTGTCTCATACAACCACTCTTTTGTTAAACCACTTCAACAATCATCTTCATAAAATGATAGCAGTAAATAACTTGATTGCCATTCGAGCAACACTTTTTGAACATTTCGCCCAGAATGACATCCTTGCTGTTGCTTCGGATCACGCCGGGGGACGTCGCATAGGGAGGGGTGGGCCATACCTGCACGACGAAAAATAGAGTCAATCCAATTATTAGCTTGCACCCGCGATCTGTTGGAATCATGTTTGTAGGTTCCGTTCATTCTCCCCCTGCTCCCCTTCCATCACGGGAAGAGAAGGCCAGGGTTGAGATAAAACAACAAGGAGGTGTACCATGCTAAAACCACTAAGGGTGGTTTTTGGGGTGGTGCTGGTTGTGTTGTTGACAGGTCTGGTGTCGCAGATGCTGAGCGAAGCCGAAGCATTTGCCCAGACTGTCGATACCGCCTGGGTGAGAAGATAGGATGGATCGGCAAGCACCGACGATGATGCCCGGGCTATAGCCCTCGATGATTCCGGCTACATCTATGTGACCGGATTTCTTTGGAACGCGGCGACAAGCCAAGATTATGGCACCATCAAGTATCTTCCGAACGGAGACACCGCCTGGCTGAGAACATACACCGTAGGCGCCAGCCAGGACCAAGCTTTTGCCATAGCCTTAGATGATTCCGGAAATGTCTACGTGACCGGAATGAGCTATGGCAGTGGAACAGATTTCGACTACGCTACCGTTAAGTATCTTTCCAACGGCGACACCGCCTGGGCGAGAAGATACGACGGACCGGCAAATGACGACGACTAGGCCCATGCCATAGCAGTAGACGACTCCGGCAACGTTTGTGTGACCGGACGCAGTACAGGATGCTGCGGATACTGGGATTTTCTCACCATCAAGTACGATCAGGATGGGGCAACTGCCCGGGTGGAAAGGTATGACGGCCCGGGAAATGCCCACGACTATGCTAGCGCTATAGGAGTAGACGGCTCCGGAGATTTCTATGTGACTGGAGGGGCTGTCGGTCTTGGAACACTCCATGACTACACAACCATAAAGTACTGCTCGGAGGGAGGCACCTGGAGAACATACGATGAGGCAAACTACAGTGATTATGCCCGCGCCATGGCGATAGATGGTTCCGGAAACGTTTATGTGACCGGAGACATTGTTAGCGCCAGTGTGGACTTTTGTACCATCAAATATCTTCCCAACGGCGACACCGCCTGGTTGAGAACATACAACGGACCGGGAAACACGAGCGATCGTGCTACTGCAATGGCCCTGGACGCTTCCAGCAATGTCTACGTCACCGGCTATGGCGGGGTCGGGGGGTAGACGAGGACTATATTACGATTAAGTATCTTCCCAACGGAGACACCGCTTGGGTGAGAAGATACAACGGACCCGCAGACGGCAGAGAACTGGCTACTGCCATAGCGGTAGATACCTCTGGAAATGTGTATGTGACCGGATATAGCACCGGCACAGGTTGGGACTATGCCACGGTCAAGTATCTGGCCAACGGAGACAGCGCTTGGGCGATGAGATATAATGGCCCGGGAAACGCCGATGATTCGCCCAACGGAATAGCAGTAGACGACTCCGGCAACGTGTATGTGACCGGACGGAGTGACGGCGATGGATCAGGCTGGGACTATTGTACGATAAAGTACGTTCAGACTCCCAGTGGTGTCAAGGACGAAACCGGAGTCAGGGAAAGGCCTTCCGAGTTTGATCTTTCCCAGAATTACCCCAACCCTTTTAATCCGTCAACCAAGATAGAGTTCTCCCTGGCTAAGTCGGGTTTCGTCACCCTACAGATTTATGACCTACTTGGAAGAAAGGTGCGAGCCTTAGTCTCCCAAGAACTCTCCTCAGGCTACAAGTCTGTAATCTGGGATGGGAAAAATGATGACGGAGAAGCTGTGGCTTCGGGAGTCTACTTTTACCAGTTGAAGGTCGGCGATTTCTCCGAACCCAAGAAGATGCTTCTTCTGAAGTGACCTCTCCCCCTTAGTCCCCCTCTCCATTTCATGGAGAGGGGGAAACAGGGGGTGAGGTGGAAGAATGATCCACCGCAGAGAAGGTGACCCCGGATTTTCCTTCAGGTCATGAGATTGCAGTTTCTGCCTGGTGACTTCCTGCAGATTACCGAACGATAATAAAGCCGATGTTGTTTTTCTCTGAGGAATTATTATCTTACAAGGGGGAGGAGCGATCAGCGGTTCCTCTCGGGCGAGAGGATGTGGGTCCTCTCCCCCTTGACGGGGGAGAGGAGGTTTTGTAGCCGCACTCTTCAGAGTGCGGAGCTTTGCGGTAGAGGGTGGACTGAATAATTCATGCTAGAGAGAAAAAGACGTATAGTCATCTTGTGCGAAGGCTACTTCGGCGATCTTGAGGGCAAGACCGCCTCCGGCTTGATCATGTATAAGCCGGAAGAGGTGGTGGCGGCGATCGATTCGACTCAGGCGGGTAAAACGGCGCAGGAGGTGTTGGGTTTCGGAGGCGACATTCCCGTGGTCGGCAATCTGGCGGATTCTCTGAAATATGGCCCGAATGCTCTTCTCATTGGTATAGCTCCAAGAGGCGGGAAGCTCCCGGCCGAATGGCGACGAGTTGTCACACAGGCTCTGGATAATGGATTGGATGTGATAAACGGACTGCACGATCTGTTGAACGAAGATCTGGAATTTTCCAGGCTGGCCAAATCAAAGGGTGCCACGATTCATGACCTGCGGGAAGCCAGCAGATACAACGCCGTAGCCATGGGCGATCCCTCCCTGGTCAAAGCGACTGTTGTACTGACCGTGGGAACCGACTGCAAATCGGGCAAAAAAGTCACCGCCATAGAGCTGGCAAGAGAAGCGGCAAAGCACGGCTGGAAATCGCATTTCGTCCCCACCGGCCAGAGCGGCATAGCCATCTTCGGTGAGGGGGTACCCATAGATTCCATAATGGGCGACTTCATGTCGGGAGCCATAGAGGAGTTCTTAATCGAGAAATCCAAGACGTATAACCTCCTGTGTGTGGAGGGCCAGGGGACCATTGTCCATCCGGGCTATTCGGGCGTCTCCTTGGCCTTGATCCACGGCAGCCTGCCGGATGCCATGATCCTGTGCCACTATCCGGGAAGAGAGTTGATAAAAAGCTACCAGGTGAAGATTCCGCCTATAACTGAGATGATAAAGCTTCATGAAGATGTGGCCAGGCCGATCAAGCCTGCAAAGGTGATCGGAGTGTCCTTAAACACCCAGATGCTGACCGAGAAAGAGGCAGGACGAGAGATACAAAGGACCGAGGACCTAACCGGCCTGCCTGCGATTGATCCCCTAAGATTCGGCTGCGAGAAGCTGATAAAGGAATTGGAATCGTTCAGAAGATAATCTACCTATCTTCGAGCCATGTATTGTCCCAGGTGCAGAAGCAAGATGAAAGAAGAAAAGAGAGCCTTCCACAAACAGAGAAAATGGGTCTGCCCCAAGTGCGGCAGGGTGAGATTTCAAATCGTAAAGAAGCCAGAACGTGAAAAGTCGTGAACATTGCAAGCTGCAGCCGCCGATACAGAAATTGTAAGGGTAGTTGTCAGCTCAGGAGACATACTTGATGAGAAGACCTGTATCCGTTTTCGTCTGCCTTTCGCTGGTGCTCCTGGTCGGGAGAATCGAATGGAATAATCGGTTCCTCGATCGCAAGCAGGAGACTGAGCCCGGCCCACATTCAGATACGCAGGTCCTTCTCCAGACCATATCCATAAACGAAAAGGCATGGGAAAGCCACCGGCTCCCCTTGAAATCGAAAGCGGCAGTGGTGCTGAACCCCGAAAAGAGTGAGGTGTTGTTCAGCAAGAATATGGAGAAGGAGCTTCCAGTAGCCAGCCTTACCAAGCTGATGAGTGCTCTTGTCTTTCTGGACACTCATCCGGACCTGGGCGGTTTCACCACCATCACGGCCGCCGACGCAAACTGTCGAGGCACCTCAGAGCTCAAGGTGGAAGAGACTGTGACTTTGCTCAACCTGCTGCATGCCAGCCTGATGAGCTCCAGCAACCGGGCCACCAGGGCGCTGGCCCGGGCCTCCGGCCTTTCCCCTTCGGAGTTTGTGGCCCGCATGAACCGTAAGGCGGGAGAGCTTGGTCTGACCAACACATTTTTCTGCGAGCCCACCGGCCTGGATGAAAGGAACAAGTCCACTGCGCTGGACTGTGCCAGGCTTCTCTATATTGCCTTGCAGGATAGTTTAGTTTCCTCTATCTCGGGCAAGACCGAGCACAGTTTTGTTTCCCTGGACAGAAGCCGAAGCAGGCACCGGATACTGAGCACCAATAAGTTGCTCTTCAACTCGCTGAAAGTCAGGGGGAGCAAAACCGGCCACAACGGGGCCTCGGGGTGGTGTCTGGGGACCGTGCTGGAAGGAGAAGAGGGGCAGGAGATTGTGGCCGTGGTCTTGGGCGCGCCCACCAAACATAGCAGATTGGAAGACATCAGGTCCGTGGTGGGATGGTGCTTGGGGCAAGGGAATAAGGGAAGTTGAGAACCCTAACCACCGGGGGGAATGTCATGGCATTGGAAAGAAAGGATATTGAGGAGGTAGGGGAGGCGGTGGAGGCTCTGGGAATCATGCTGGAAAAACAGATGGTGGTGCTGCAGCAGCGTCTGGTGGACCTGCATCGGTTTCTTGCCAAGATGAACGAAGACGAAGACATATCCCGCCAGCAAGAGAGCAAGCTGGACGAGGAGATCGTAAAGACACAGGAATGCATGCAGAAGTTCGAGACTATGCTATCACGAACCGAGGTCAAGCTGTCGGATGTTCAGAAGGACGTATCGGACCAGGATGACTTGATTAGCGAGATCAAAGGCGACCTTGCGGTTATGAAGAGGCAACTACAGTTTGTGCGAGATGACCTGAAGGAGTTGCTTGCCTTCCAACAACGCTCGGAGAAGGATCTGAAGGAATCCGAACAGGGGGAAGAATAGGAAATCGGCAACTGAGCGGTAACTGACTGTCAGCTGAGGCAATCGGTACTTCTCAGACTCAGCGATGAAGAGAATCAGGATTCTGTCCTGGAACGTCAACGGTATCAGGGCTGTCCACAGAAAGGGATTCTTGGATTGGTTCCGAAAAGAAAATCCAGACATACTGTGCGTTCAGGAGACGAAGGCCAGCCCAGATCAACTTCCGTCTGATCTGAAAGAGGTGGCCGGCTACCACACCTTCCTTTCCTCGGCAGAAAGAAAAGGCTATAGCGGGGTTCTCTTGTACACTAGAGAGAAGCCCAAAAGCTTAAACACCGGCTTCGGAATCAAGCGGTTTGACTCGGAGGGTAGAATACTCATGGCCGAGTTTGCCGCCTTCCTGCTGCTCAACATCTACTTCCCTAATGGCAAGGCATCGAAGGACAGGCTTCGATACAAGATGGACTTCTACGACGCTTTCCTCGGTCACGTGGACAAGTTGAAAGATAAAGGCAAGAGAATAGTGGTCTGCGGAGACGTGAATACCGCCCACAAGGAGATAGATCTTGCCAGACCGAAGGAGAACGAGAAGATCTCCGGTTTCCTCCCGGAAGAACGTGCCTGGATTGACAAGTTCATCAGTCACGGCTACGTCGACGCTTTCAGGATGTTCAACCAGAAGCCCAACCAGTACACCTGGTGGGACCTGAAGACCAGGGCCAGAGAAAGGAACGTGGGCTGGAGAATCGACTATTTCTTCGTTAGCGAGAATCTAAAGGGCAAGGTACAAGCTTCTTTCATTCTCCCCGAGGTGATGGGGTCTGACCATTGCCCCATCGGCCTGGAAATCACACTCTAGGGTTCCGCACGCACAGACGCAATCCCGCGCCAGGAGCAGAGTCAAACAAGCGTCGACGAGACCCCAAATCAGCCGTACCGACGGCTTTGCCTTCCCGATCCCTTGCTCCAAGCAATCCAATGCGATTGAGAGGATGGGGAATTTCTCTCCGGCCAGACCCCGGTAATCCCAAAAAACGGGGCGTTTACGCCCATTTACGCTTGACAAAGGCACAAAAAGCCGTATACTGTGGGGACGGTCGGCGTTGCTCGCTTTGAGCGGGATTCTCATCGCTGCTCGAACGGAGGGAGAGAATGCGGGTTGAGACGGAAGTCATCGATACTTTGATCCACAAGCATGGAACCAAAAGGGAGGCTTTGATCGCTATCCTGCAGGAGATACAGTCGGAGCTCAACTGGCTCCCGGAGGACGTGCTCGGGGCAGTTGCGGAGAAAATGCAGATTCCTCTGATGGACGTCTACGGTGTTGCCACGTTCTATCGGACCTTGAGCCTTAAGCCGCGGGGCAGACATATCATCACGGTGTGCCAGGGTACGGCCTGTCACGTGAGAGGCGGACAGAGAATCGTGGATGAGATCGGGAGGTCACTGGGAATCGCGCCAGGGGAGACGACCCCGGATGAGAATTTTACTCTGGAGACGGTCAACTGCCTGGGGTGTTGCGCCATCGGCCCGATCGTCATGATCGACGGTGAGTACTACGGAGAGATGAGTACCAGAAAGGTTGCCTCGGTTCTGGAGAAATATCAGGCCAGCTCAGGAGGGTAGATTATGATCCAGGTTCATGTCAGGTGTCCCCACTGCAACAAGAGTCTGATGGACGATGAGGTGAAAATCGACGGCCACCCCAGCGTGGGAGTGAATATCCGGTGGGCTGGCGAGCGGGGAAGGCTCTGCCTGAGTTCACTGTATGGAAGCTACAACGTACACTCCAAGTTGCCGGTACCGCGGGGGGAGGTGGCCGAATTCCTATGCCCGCACTGCGGCAAGGAGCTGACCGGTCAGCGGACCTGTGAGCAGTGTCAGGCACCGATGGTCTCGATGAAATTCGTGGAAGGGGGCAGCGTGCAGATATGTTCCCGCCGGGGCTGCAAAAAGCACTTGATCGAATTCGAAAACGTCGAATCGGAGCTTAGAGCTTTCTACGACAAGTATTCCTTATCCGGTAAGAGACGCCGGGATGCTTCCCTTACCGCCGCGAAGAAAGGCCGGGATGATGAGGACCGTTGAAGACTTAAAGGCGGTCATAGCAGGCAAGATAAGAGAGAGAGGTGCTGACCGCAGGAAGCGGCGTATCGTCATCTCCGCCGGCACGTGCGGGCGGGCTCGCGGCTCCCTGAGGGTGGAACAGGCGTTCAGAGAGCAGATCGAAAAGCACGGGCTCCAGAAGGAAGTCGAGTTGAAGGTGAGCGGCTGCCACGGATTCTGTGAAGCGGAGCCAAACGTGGTCATAAAGCCGGAGGGAATCTTCTATCAGAAGCTGAACCCCGAAGACGCCCGGGAGATCGTCTCGGAGACTCTGCTGGGCGGCAAGATCATCGACCGGCTGCTATATGTGGATCCCAACACCGATCAGCAAGCGGTGCACGAGGACGACATACCATTTTACAAGAAGCAGCGTCGGCTTCTTCTGGGTTCTAACTCGCTCCTCGACCCGACCAGCATCGACGATTACTTCGCCATCGGCGGGTACCGGGCCTTCCTCAAAGTCCTCGGGGAGAGGAGTCCCGAGGACGTAGTGGATGAGGTCAAGAAATCCGGGCTTAGAGGCAGGGGCGGGGCAGGATTCCCAACCGGATACAAATGGGAATTCTGCAGGAAGTCTCAAGGGGAGGTCAGATACGTCGTCTGCAACGCAGACGAGGGTGATCCGGGCGCCTACATGGATAGAAGCCTTCTGGAGGGTAATCCTCATTCGGTGATCGAAGGGATGTTGATAGGCGCCTTTGCCGTGGGGGCCAAAGAGGGCTGGATTTACGTAAGACACGAATATCCCCTGGCCGTGGAGAACGTCGATATCGCTATAAGACAGGCAAAAGATCAAGGGCTTCTGGGGGAGAATATCCTGGATTCCGGCTTCAGCTTTGACATACATGTGGCCACGGGCGCGGGAGCTTTCGTCTGTGGAGAGGAGACCGCGCTGATCGCCTCCATCGAGGGGAAGAGAGGAATGCCCAGACAGCGCCCGCCTTTTCCTGTGCGCAGAGGCTTGTGGGGCAAGCCCACCAACATCAACAACGTGGAGACCTGGGCCAACGTGCCCCTGATCATAAAGAACGGGGCGGGCTGGTATTCCCAGATCGGCACGGAGGGGAGCAAGGGGACCAAGATATTCTCGCTTGTGGGAAAGATCAAGAATACCGGTCTGGTGGAGGTGCCCATGGGGATAACCCTTCGGGAGGTGGTTTATGACATCGGAGGAGGCATTCCCGGAAATTCGCAATTCAAGGCGGTTCAGACCGGAGGGCCCTCCGGCGGATGCCTTCCCAGGCAGCTTCTGAGCCTGCCGGTGGATTACGACTCGCTGGCCGAAGCGGGCTCCATCATGGGATCAGGGGGCATGATCGTCATGGATGAGCGCACCTGCATGGTGGACGTGGCCAAGTACTTTCTGGGCTTTCTGCAGGATGAGTCCTGCGGCAAGTGTCTCCCCTGCAGGAAGGGCACCCAGAAGATGCTGGAGATTGCGACGGACATAACAGAGGGGAAAGCGACGCAGGAAGATCTGGCGACCCTGGAAGAGTTGGCCCAGGTGGTGAGGGATACCTCCCTGTGCGGCTTGGGGCAGACCGCTCCGAACCCCGTGCTGGCAACGCTGCGCTATTTCAGGCGAGAGTACGACGATCACGTGAAGAAGAAGAAATGTCAGGCGGCCGTGTGCAAAGAGATCACCTCTTCCCCTTGCCAGCACACCTGTCCCATAGATACCGAAGCTGCGGTCTATATCGCGCTGATCGCCCGGGGAAGGTATGACGAAGCTCTTCAGGTCATAAAGAAGGACAATCCGTTTGCCTCTGTCTTGGCCCGGGTATGCCACCATCCGTGTGAGGAGAAGTGCCGAGCAGGCGAAGCAGGAGAGCCGATCAGGATAAGAAATCTGAAGAGGTTCATCACCGATTACGGGTTGAAGAGCGGGCTTATGCTCAAGGCGGAATCCCCCAGAGAGAGCCGAAAGGAGAAGGTGGCCATTATAGGCTCCGGGCCTGCCGGACTGACCTGCGCGTTCTATCTGGCTCAAATGGGCTGCCAGGTCGCCGTGTTCGAAAAGCACCCGGTCGCCGGGGGCATGTTGGCCGTGGGCGTACCTGAATTCAGACTGCCCAGAGAAATACTCAAGGCTGACGTCGACTACATCAAGAGCGCCGGTGTGGAAGTTCGAACCAATTGCTGCATTGGAAAGGACCTGAAGGTGGACGATCTCGTTGCCCAGGGGTACAAGGCCATCTTCGCAGCCACCGGTGCGCATAAGTCATTGAAACTCGGCGTCCCAGGCGAAAGCACGAAAGGTGTGGTCCCTGGAATGCAGGTACTGACCGCCATAAACCTTGGCGAGAAGGTCGAAGTCGGCAAGAAGGTGGGGGTGATCGGTGGTGGCAACTCGGCGGTGGATGCGGCCAGGGCGGTCCTGCGCACGGGGATGCCGGACAGCGTCACCATCTTCTACAGAAGAACCATAAATGAGATGCCTGCCTACGAGGAAGAGGTGCAAGGTGCCCTGGAGGAGGGGGTGAAGATCGAATTCCTGACAGCCCCCAGGAAGGTTATCCCAGAGAAGGGTGAGCTTTCGGCCTGCGAATTTACAAGGATGGAAATGGGTGAGGTGGACCATTCAGGCCGGAGAAGACCCATTCCTGTCGATGGTTCCGAGTTTAAGGTGAACCTGGACACGTTGATCGTTGCCATCGGAGAGGAGCCGGATACCTCTTTTGCCAAGAGAGTCTCCGGGCTTGAGTTTTCGAAATGGGGAACGCTGCTGGTGGATGAGGAGACATTTGCCAGCAGCAGGAGTGGATTCTTTGCCGGAGGAGATTTAACTACGGGTCCCAACACCGTGGTCGAAGCCGTGGCATCTGGGAAGATCGCCGCCGAGTCCATACACAAGTTCCTGTCCGGTCAAGAATTAGAGAGGGAATACAGGTTGACCCGACCATCCAGGTACGTAGAACCGGTCGAGCTTTCCGAAGAGGAGGTAGCCCAGGCCCAACCGCCTTCCATGCCCAAACTCTCTGCCCAGGAGAGAAAGGGCAATTTCAAAGAGGTGGAAAAGGGATTGACAGAGGACCAGGCGATCAGGGAGGCTAGGCGCTGCCTGCGATGTGATCTCGAGACCCGGGACGGACAGGAATTCCTGGAACATTTGAGAAGGGGCTCTCCGGTGACGCAGGAGGTTACGGATGCCTAACATAAGAATCGACGGAATTGATTTTCAAGCCGAGGAGGGCTGGACGGTTCTGGAGACAGCCCGGTTCCTCGGTCTGGAAATTCCCACCCTGTGCTATGATGAAGGGCTGAGCGCCTGGGGGGGCTGCCGGCTGTGCGTGGTGGAGACCGGAGAAGGTGACAATACCAAGCTGGTCACCTCTTGCACCTATCCGGTAGAGGAAGGACTGAACGTCAGGACGGCAAGCAGAAGGGTGGTCCAGGCCAGGAGGGTGCTGATTGAGCTTCTTCTGGCAAGTTGCCCCACTTCAAAAATCATTCAGGATCTGGCGGCGAAATTCGGGGTCGACAGGACCAGGTTTAAACCGGACTGGGAGGAGTGCGTCTACTGCGGCCTTTGTGTCAGAATGTGCGAGGAGCAGATGATGGCGAAGGCCATAGGCTTTGCCGATCGGGGGGGCAAGCTCAAGATAACCACGCCATTCGACAAGAATTCTGATGTTTGCCGCACCTGCGGGGGCTGCATCTACATCTGCCCTGCCTGTCAGCTCCGCTGCGAAGGATCAGAACCTTCCTCGGTTGTATGTGCCAGGTGTTACAATGCCCTGCAGCCCACCTGCCTGGACGTTTATGAGGATTACAACTGTTATATGGGCCTGACCGGTGACTGCGGCACTTGCGTGAAAGAAAAACCTGAGAAGACACACACCAAGAAATCAAAAGGGAGTACAGTCTGAGGACGGCATCAACGGCATAATACTCCGGCTTGGATTCTAAACAAGGAGGACGGATGTCTTTGTCGAGAGTCAATGCATCGGCGGCGACGCTTACCAAAAACAGGACCGAGGACTCTATAGTCTCGCTCAGCGGGCTTTGCGTTACCTGTGTAGACGGCTGCATTGGAATGTGTGAGGTAGGCAAATCCGCCTACCGGGGAGCGGAGGTAATATATCCTCAGCCTTTCGGCATAATGACCACGGCGGCCGAGAAGACTTATCCGGTGGACCTTTCTCATTTCACCATTATGGGTACGTGCGTGGGAGCGCAGGGCGTGGATCCCGACCCGGACAAGGCCATTTTTCCCAACGCGAAGCTGGAGAGACAAATCGGGCACGACAAGGGGATAAAGGTGAGGTTTCCGGTCGTCATCCCCGGCTTGGGATCGACCTCGGTGGCCAAGAACAACTGGGAGGGGCTGGCAATCGGAGCTGCACTGTCCGGCATACTGCTGACCGTCGGCGAGAATGTCTGCGCCATGGACCCGGACTCCGAGATCAAGAAAGGAAGGATAGTCTGTTCCAAAGACCTGGAAACGCGGGTGAGGCTCTATAAGGAATGGCAGCAGGACGGGTACGGTGCCATCGTTGTTCAGGCCAACGTGGAGGACACCCGATTGGGAACCCAGGAGTATGCCATCTCGGAGTTGGGGGTGGAGGTGGTCGAGTTGAAATGGGGACAGGGTGCCAAGGACATCGGCGGCGAGGTGAAGATAAAGGATCTGAAAAGGGCACAGACGCTGAGAGACAGAGGCTACGTGGTCCTTCCCGATCCGCACAGTCCTGACGCGATAAAGGCTTTCGAGCACGGATCGTTCAGGGAGTTTGAGCGTCACTCCAGGGTCGGGATGGTTTCCGAGGATGCCTTCATGCAGCGCGTGCAAGAGCTGCGCAAGGCGGGAGCTAAATACGTGTTCCTGAAGACCGGCGCTTACAGGCCGCAGGATCTGGCCAGAGCAGTCAAGTACTCGTCCGTGGCCAAAATCGACCTGCTGACCGTGGATGCGGCAGGAGGCGGCACCGGCATGAGTCCCTGGAGGATGATGAACGAATGGGGAGTCCCGGGAGTTGAGCTTTGGTCACTGCTCTACCAGTACCTGGACAAGCTGGCAAGCAAAGGCATGTACGTGCCTGATGTAGCCATAGCCGGCGGGTTCGCCCTCGAAGATCAGATCTTCAAAGGTCTTGCGCTGGGAGCCCCCTATTTCAAGCTCATAGGCATGGCCAGGGCTCCTCTTACCGCCGCCATGGTGGGCAAGACCATCGGGAAGCGCATTCAGGAAGGGCAGATTCCCGTCTATGTGGAGAGGTTCGGCACCCATCCCGAGGAGATATTCGTGAGCGCGTCCGAGCTTCGCAACAAGTTCGGAGGTGATTTTGGCAGGATTCCTCCTGGCGCCATGGGCCTTTATACGTACGTGGCCAGGCTCTCACAGGGCCTGCGCCAGATCATGACGGGAAACCGGAAATTCGCTCTGGAGTATCTTTCCAGAGACGACATAGCCGCCATCACCAAAGAGGCAGCAGAGATCAGCGGCATTCCGTACGTGATGGACGTGGATAAGGAGGAAGCGGAGAAGATACTGGATTCGTAGGCAGCGCGTCGGGCTTCGAGATTTCAACGAAGGAGCAGGCAAAGCAGGGAGTCCGGTAAGGTCACCCACGACCGGTATCAGGCCGACTGAAAAGCAAAGGGGAGTCACCAACCCACAAGATTGCACCGGCACACACGCGACAATCAAATGCTGAGGCGGATGGCCAAGGGTCTTCTTAAATCACGTGCCGGCTGCTTTCAACTGACCAATACTTGTGTTTTCGATGGAGCAGATGGAGAAAATTCAGGAGGAAATCATGAGCGATGCGGACGTTCAGAAAAGGCCGGGCGTCTATGACAATGTGACCAAGCAGTTCGACAAGGCGGCCGACTTGATGAATCTTGATCCCAGCGTTCGTAGGATCCTGGCTAAAACCACCAACGAGATAATAGTGAATTTCCCGGTCAAGATGGACGACGGCCGGATCGAGATGTTCACCGGGTACCGGGTACAGCATAACAACGCCCTGGGCCCTTACAAGGGTGGGCTGCGCTTCCACCCGGCGGTGGACATTGAGGAGGTGCGCGCACTGGCCACCTGGATGACCTGGAAGGGAGCCTTGACCAACATTCCCTTTGGCGGCGCAAAGGGCGGGATTCAATTCGATCCGTCGGAATGCACCTGCGCCGAGATGGAGAGGATAACCCGCCGTTTTACGTTCGCGCTCGGCTGTAATATCGGGCCGGAATATGATATCCCCGCTCCGGATGTAAACACCAATGCCCAGATTATGGCCTGGATCGTCGATACGTTCGTTTCCACCCAGCCACCTCACGAACGGCAGGCAAACGTGCACGTGGTCACCGGCAAGCCGGTCGAGTCGGGAGGCAGTCAGGGACGCGATAAGGCTACCGGCCAGGGCGTGGTTTACACGATCCAGGAGTGGGCCAAGGATAGAAACTTCGACCTTCGGGGAGCCACTTACACGGTCCAGGGATTCGGGAACGTAGGCTCCTGGGCAGCCCGTCTGCTGAAACAACACGGGTCCAATCTGCTTGCGGTTGAGGACGTCAGCGGGGCCATGTTTAATCCCAGTGGAATCGATTCTGACGACCTTCTCGATTACACCGAAAAGAACAAAGGCTTAATCTCTGGCTATCCCAAAGCCAAATCCATCGATCACAAGACATTTCTGGAGACTGAGGCGGACATCTTCATTCCTGCTGCGTTAGAAAACCAGATAACGGCTAAGATGGCACCTCTGTTAAAAGTCAAGCTGGTGGCCGAAGGGGCCAACGGACCCACCGATCCTGACGGCGACGAGATTCTGCAGAACAAGGGAATCGATCTGATTCCGGATATTCTGTGCAATGCGGGAGGCGTTATCGTCAGCTACTTCGAGTGGCTGCAGAACAAACGCAGCGAGTTCTGGGACTTAG
>CAYFQZ010000474.1:0-9023 GCA_964345305.1 uncultured Ignavibacteria bacterium
CCTGAGGATGACTGGACAGCCCCAGGTAGTTGTTGGCGCAGAAATTGATGACTTTCTCCACCGGTGCTCCGTCTGGATACTCCACCTGGATGTCCGCCCCTTGAGGGGTATGTATGTAGCGCTCCTCTTTGAAAAGACCACCCTCTTTTATGCTTTTCAACTCATTCTGATAGAAGTCTCTAGCTTTATCGTATGCCATAATAACCTCCCACCAACTCGCTTTCTATTGTCCTCATCGGACGCCCGGTCCGATGCCAGTAATTAAGCGCCACGAACGAGGCATCCGCGACGAACGCGGTCGAGCAGCGAGCTGCCTACTTCTTGAACTCGTTTATTATCTCGATGATCTTGTTCACCGTCTCGAAGTTCTCCACCGTTCCCTTCTCGTCCGGTATCTTGATCCCGTATTTCTTGTCTATGAACGCCACCAGAGATACGATGGACAAAGAATCGATCAATCCTGAGGACATCAAGGGTGTGTTCTCGTCGATCTCCTCGTCCGGATCATCCACGAATTCCTTCATGATGTAATCGATCAGTTCCTCTTTCATCTAAATCCTCCTTGTTATGTTCTCAAGACTGTATCAATTTAGTCAATTCCTGATTAATTCATAATTCCTCAGACTCTATTCCGGCAGACATTGCAATATATATGCAGTATGTTTATCAGAGAGTATATCCTAATCTTCTCTGTCATTGCGAGGAGCGCAGCGACGAAGCAATCTCTTTGCTTTCCAGCTAATGCAGGAGATTGCCTCGTCCCCCGTCCAGGGGACTCGCCATGACAGACTTTGTCAACATCCCTCTGAATATCCTTCTGTCAACGATGCTCGATGCCCGAAACCGAGCATTGATGGGAGCTTCGACACCGACAGACTAGCTTCCAGCCTTCAGTCATTCTCCAAGGTCGAGAGATCGCCCACCGGCTCGCCTCTCTCCTGGGCGCGCAGAACCCTCCTCATGATCTTTCCGCTGCGGGTCTTGGGCAAGGAATCCACGAACTCGATCTCCTGGGGCATGGCGATGGAGGATAGCTTCTTGCGGATGAAGTTCATTATCTGGAGCTCCAGATCGCCGTTTGCCTCAAAGCCGGGTTTCAGAGCTACGAATGCCTTGACCACCTCCATGTTTATGGGATCGGGTTTTCCTACGGCGGCGGATTCGGCCACCGCTTCGTGCTCCAGCAGTGCGGATTCTATCTCGAAAGGACCAACCAGATGGCCGGCGGTGTTGATCACGTCGTCATCCCGTCCCATGAACCAGAAATAACCGTCCTCGTCGATGCTGGATCTGTCGCCGGTGATGTACCACCCGTTCTTGAACTTGCTCTCATACACGGTTGGATTCTTCCAGTACTTTCGGAATATGGAGGGCCAGGGTGGTCTCAAAGCCAGAAGTCCTGGTTTGTTTCTCTCCTTTATGGGTTTGAACTCGTGATCCAAAACCGCTGCGGTCACTCCGGGGAAAGGCTTGCCCATGGAGCCGGGTTTGATTTCCATTCCGGGATAGTTGGAGACTAAGATACACCCGGTCTCGGTCTGCCACCAGGTATCGTGGAACGGCAGACCATAGACCTCTTCAGACCAGATCACGGCTTCGGGATTGAGTGGCTCCCCCACGGAGCACAGATGCCGGAGAGACGATAGATCATATTTCTTGACGATTTCCTTCCCTGCTTTCATCAGCATGCGGATGGCTGTGGGGGCGGAATACCAGACCGTTATCTTGTGCTTCTGGATCAGTTCATACCACTTGTCGGGCACGAAACCGGCATCCAGCACCACCTGGGTTATGCCCAGGCTCCAGGGCCCGATGATGCCGTAAGAGGTACCGGTGACCCAACCGGGATCGGCAGTACACCAGTAAACGTCATCAGGGGTCAAGTCCAGTACCCATTTGGTGGTGAGAGACTGAGAGAAGATGGAGTTATGTACGTGCAACGCCCCTTTGGGCTGACCGGTCGTCCCCGAGGTATAGTGAAGCACTGACGGCGTTTCCGGAGTAGAAGGAAAACATTCAAATGACTCGATCCGGGGAGCCTTCGCGTACGAGAATGCCATCTCCCGCTCCTTTACCGGAATGCTCTCATCCTCCGACATAATCACAATGTGCTTCAGTTCCGGCAGCCTGTCTTTGATCTTCCTTATCCTGGGCACCAGCTTCCTGGTGGTCAAAACAGCCGAGGCGCCGCTGCTTTCGAACCTGATGAGCAGCGACTCCTCCTGAAAGGCGGAAAAGAGGGGCATGGCGATTCCGCCCATCTTCAGGATCCCCAGAAAGGCGAAATAAAGCTCGGGTATCTTGTCCATGAAGATGACGATGCGATCGCCCTCTTGGAGCCTCAGTCTCTTTCTGAGCACATGGGCAAACGAATTCGAATGTATCTTCAGATCCTGGAAGGTGAACCTCTTTTGCTCCCCCGTGAAGCCTTCCCAGATCATTGCCAATTTATCGCCCAGGCCTAGTTCGCAGTTCCTGTCCGAGCAATAGTAACCGATGTTCACCGGATCGCCTTCCTTGTATCCCAACTCCTTCTTCCCGACGGACCAATTGAAATCCTTGACTCTCTCATCATAAGAACCGATGTTGCTCATGGCTAACAACTCCTCACTGTTTCATCATTCAGGTCAGTCCGCAATCTTACCCCGGTTGCGGCGGCAAGGCCGCAGTTGCTCGATTTATTGAAAATCCCGCCTTGGCGGTGATCGAGCATCCTCAAAACCGCCCAATCCTTCGACTTCGCTCAGGACAGTGAGCCAGTCGAACTGTGAATTGGGCAACTACAAGCTGCCCCGAGTTTGATTCTTTCTTTCCAAGAACGGATGTTGCACATCTCAGGGTACTTCTTGGCTCGTTGGCTTCTGTCCGCGTCATACTGGAATCGAAGTCTCCGACATCGTTTGACAGCTGCAAAGCACAATCAGACTGGTCAAGGTGTTGACCTGATGCAACGGAAGACATCCGTTGAATCCGCTTCATCCGTTGACAACTCCGTTGCTGTCCGATGCCCTGATCATATGCCGCTAGTCCTGTAAGTATCCGACGCACTCGTCAAATACCATCACAACCTGCATCCCGGACGAGGCGCGGATAGCGGGCAGCCGCGCCCCTTGACTATAAGTCGATCTAAAATAACAACTACCCTCCGTTTTGGCAAGTGCTTCTGCGCAGCTGCTTCTAATATTTGGACACGCCGACCTCTTCCATGGTGCCTGTAACCAGAAAAACGATGCGCTCACAAATGTTGGTCACCCGATCGGCAATCCTTTCCAAGTTGTGGGCTACCCACATCAGATAAGTGGCCCGGGTAATAGTCCTGGGATCTTCGATCATGAAGGTCAGAAGCTCACGATAGACTTGATCGTAGAGCTTATCCACCTCGTCATCGTCATCACAGATCGACTTGGCTGTGTTTGCGTCCCGTTCTGCAAACGCCTCCAGGCTCCTCTTGATCATGTCGGTTGTTTTCTCGGCCATCCGGGGAATGTCAACCAAGGGCTTAACCAGCGGCTGGTCTCCTAGCATAACGACTATCTTGGCAACCCCTTCAGCATGATCGCCCATCCGCTCCAGATCGGTGATTATGTTAAGCAGTGCGATGATCTTACGCAGATCAGTAGCCACGGGCTGTTGGGTGGCGATCAGGTTAATACACTTCTCCTCGATGTCCCAACGCTTCTTATGGATCAACAGGTCATCAGAGATGATTCTGGCAGCCTCATCCTTCTCACGGGACTTCAGCGCCTCAACCGCGCGGTTTACGGCTCTTACGACCATCTCGCCCATGTCAACAAGTTCTGTTTCCAACTCTTTCATATCCTCTTTGAAAGTCTCTCTGACCATACTTATTCACCCCTTCCCGGTTTTATCCAAAACGGCCGCTTATGTAATTTTCGGTCAGTTTCTCCTGTGGTCTGGTAAATATCTGGTTTGTATCACCAAACTCGATAAGCTGTCCCAAATAAAGGAATCCGGTGAAGGCCGACACCCGGGCGGCCTGCTGCATGTTATGAGTAACGATGATGATAGTATATCGTTCTTTCAATTCCATCATTAGTTCTTCTATCTTGAAGGTGCCCGCAGGGTCCAAGGCCGAACATGGCTCGTCCATCAGGATGACTTGCGGCTCGACGGCCAGGGCTCTGGCTATACACAGTCTTTGCTGCTGTCCGCCGGAAAGTTCCATGGCAGAGGTGTCAAGCCGATCTTCTACCTCTTCCCAGAGGCCGCTGTCCTTTAGGCTTTTCTTCACTATCTTTGAAATCTGCACTCTGTCTCTTAGGCCGCCTATTCGCAGACCATATGCTATGTTGTCGTATATCGACTTGGGAAACGGGTTTGGTTTCTGGAAGACCATTCCTATCTTGCGCCTGAGCTCGACCACATCGGTTTTGGCCGAATAAATGTCTTTTCCATCAAACAGTATCTGTCCTTCAATCTTTGATTCAGGAATAAGATCGTTCAGTCTATTCATACACCTCAGTAAACTGGACTTTCCACATCCCGAGGGACCAATAATTGCGGTGATATTGTTTTGGGGTATCTTCAGATCTATCTTCTTCAGTATTTGCTTCTCGCCGTAAAACATGCTCAGGTTTTTTGTTAGAATCTTGTTCATACCATGGACTCGATTGCGGCTACCGATTAAGCTTCTTTCTCAACCTGTAGCGCAGAATGATCGCAGATAAATTCAACATAAGGATCAAGACGATCAGTACCAAGGCGGTGCCATAGGCCAAAGGCCTGACCTGTTCTATGGCGTGATGTTGTGTGGATAAGACATACAGATGGTAAGGAAGGGCCATAAACTGATCGAAAATCGAACCGGGCAGCTTGGGCAAGTAGAAGGCGACCCCGGTAAAGAGGATGGGTGCAGTCTCCCCTGCAGCCCGGGAAAGCCCTAGAATAGTTCCGGTCAGGATTCCTGGAAAGGCGGGGGGAAGCACGTTGGAGCGAATGCTCTGCCACCTGGTTGCTCCCAAAGCCAGAGCCCCTTCCCTGTAAGATTGGGGTACGGTTCTGAGAGCCTCCTCTGAGGTGGCAATCACCCAAGGCAGGGTAAGAAGTCCCAGGGTGAGCCCGGCTGAAAGCACCGAGGTGCCGAAGCGCAAGCCCCCTACGAAGATAGCCACACCGAACAGACCATAGACAATGGAAGGAACCCCGGCAAGGTTTCGGATAGCGGAGCGAATTGTTCGAGTGAGCCTCCCCTCTTTTGCATATTCGCTTAAGTAGATGGCCGCGGATACGCCTACAGGGATTGAAAAAAACGCAGTCATCATGGTCACCAGAAAAGTTCCCACGATGGCCGGAAATATCCCTCCCCGGGTCATCCCCTCCTTTGGGAAATCCACCAAAAACCGCAGACTGATGGCTGTTGCTCCCTTGGTGATGATGTCAAGAATGATGATACATAGGACAAGGATAACCATAAAGGCAGACAAGCCGAGCATGCCGAAACCCATCACCTCATCAAATCTTTTCCGCTTCATACCCTCGCCCTTCGACTTCTGGCAGTTACTAACTCCGCAACCAGATTTACTCCAAAGCTGATGAGAAAGAGAACTGTGGCTACGGCGAATAAGGCATGGTAATGAGTTGTGCCGTAAGGAGCCTCTCCCAGTTCTATGGCTATGGTGGCGGTGATGGTTCTTACAGAGTCAAAAATGCTGTGGGGCATGGCCAGGGAATTCCCCGTAACCATCAGGACGGTCATCGTCTCCCCGATGGCCCTGCCGATCCCCAGCATGACCGAGGCAACAATGCCCGAAAAGGCCGCCGGAAGGGTCACCCGGATGAGGGTGGTCCATCGGTTTGCCCCCAGGGCATAGGATGCCTCTTTATGGTCTTTGGGAACCGCTCTTATTGCATCCTCCGAAATACTTATAATGGTGGGAAGGGACATAACTGCGAGGAGGATGGAACCGTTCAGCGCATTCAATCCGCTGGTAAGGCCAAATGTCTTGGCGATAAAGGGTGCAACCAATACGATGCCGATAAAACCTATGACCACGGACGGAATCCCTGCCAGGATTTCTATGATTGGCTTAAGAGTCTCTCTGAGCTTGGGACTGGCAACGTCGGCAGTGTAGGCCGCGGCTCCAATACCCAGAGGCACGGCAATTATTATGGCACCTAAAGTCACCATAAAGGTGCTGACTATCATGGATAGGATTCCGTACGAAGGTTCTCCATAAGCAGAAGGGTTCCATTCGGAAGACAGCAGGAAGTCGAAGAAGGCGACATCCTTGAATGTCTGCGCACCCCTGAGAACCAGCATCAAGAAGATTCCCAAAAGAATAACAACTGCCGAAATGCCCGTTACAAAGAAAAAGAGGTGTATTGCCTTCTCTTTGAATTTCGTCAAGCTCATTCTTAGAGTTTCACTTCGAATTTTACCCCTATTACGTTGAAGTCGATCCAATCTTCCTTTTTCTTGCTGGTCTGCCAGAGGTAGAAAACGTCCAGTTTCAGATGTTTCATCAATCCGGCTCCGAAGCCGGCGTACAGGCGGTTGCGGCTGAATTTGCCTTCGTTCAAATCTATGAAAACCTCGTCTGCCAGATAGGGTTGGACGTCAAACTTGGTCATCTTTACCGGCAAGGTTGCACTCAGCTTGTTCCTGTATCTCCAGGCGTTATCCTTCCCTGTCCGCACACGGTATTCAAACTTGCTCCTGTCTTTGAAACTGAAATCTTCCCATCTCCATTTGATGGTTGCGCTAACGTGCGGTCGATTCTCCTCTTCGAATTCTCCGTTTTTCCTTTCGAAGATCTGGCGGTAGTTGAAACCCAGAAGAAACGAATCTGTTAGTTTGTAGGTCAGGCCACAGTCCGTATGATGATAACACAGCTGCTCCATATCGTCGCCAATACGAAACTCCTCCTCCAATTTCACGCCCCAGTCTTCGGCCAAGGCTCCTTCGATGCTTTCTGTGTTCCACAGCTGCGAGTCACCGTTGTCGTTGGCAAAAACGCCCGTCGTCAACAGGCCGGAAACAATAATCAATCCCGCTATGAGCCGATTCCTCAACTTGCCTCCTCTTACGCTATTTGATTACTCCCGATCTTCGATTGCTCTCCATGTACTCGGGCGTCAGGGGATAATAGCCTTCCCTTGTGATCAACACTTGACCCTCCTGACTCAATTCGAATTGTATGAAGTCTAGAAGCTTTCCCGTGGGATTGCCGTCGGTGTATTGGTAGAGCGGTCGGGTAAGGGGATAGAGACCCGATTTCACGTTTTCCGGCTTCAACGGAGTTACGGCCGGTGAATTTGGATCTTTTATTATGTCTAAAACTTTTATCCCCGAGATAACCTCGCCCTTCTCGTCCACCACATAGCCGACGCCCACATATCCAATTCCCGCTTTGTCGACTCTGACTGCTTCCAAGATTTGAGCGTTTCCGTTCATCCTCCGAGCCTGAGGAGCATAGTCTCCTTTCAGCACCTTATCTCTGAGATAGATATATGTTCCCGAATTGGCCTGTCGGCCATAGAGTGAAATTGCCAGATCGGGTCCGTCCAGCTCTTTCCAATTGGTAATCTCTCCCTTGAAGATTTTAGCAATTTCATCAAGAGCCAAGTGGTCAATGGCAAGACTTTGGTGAGTGATCAGAGCCAGTCCGTCCAAGGCAAAAACGATGGCTACAGGGTGCACATCTTTGTCTTGTGCCTGCCTCATTTCCTCATCCTTCATAGCTCGGGAGGAGTTTGCTATGTCTGTGCGCTTGTCGATGAGGGCGGCGATTCCGACACCGGAACCCCCTCCTGTAACGGCAATGGACATCCCCGGATTTTTCTCCATGAAAGCCTCCGCCAGCCTCTGGACCAAATTGACTTCGGTGTCCGAACCCTTGATTTGGATGGAGACTGTATCGGTTTCTTTTCTCGCACACCCTGCCATTACTACAAGCACTAAAGCGCAAGTTATTGCTGCAGTGGCGAAGCACTTCATCGCGTTCTCCTTTTTGGGGAAGTTATCCAAATGCAGACTGAACCGATCATACATCGTGTTGGATGTATACGTTATTCATGAAAACTGGTTTGAAAGTGAGTCTGTTCAGAATGAACCTTATTCGAAAATGGGCGAACATTCAAATTTCTCCAAGGGCTGCGGTGTATGGTCTTTCCGCTTCGCTCTTACAACCCTGCTCACCCTGAATCACATTCAATTCGGCTCGGGAAAGAATACCACCCTCCCAATTTCCTTCTTCCATGATATCACGGCCTCCACGCTTTTATGAAAAACCTTCAAAGGCGGCTTGTGGGTTACCACCGGCGAGATGTCCACCTTTTTGTATTTGAGGAGATTACCTGATCGAAAATACCTGTAGAACATCCGCCTGTTGCTGGTACGGGACGCCACCGTCTGGCACCATAACGATTGCGGTCACGGAGGAGGCGTCCGTGACAAACAAGACCTTCGCAAAAGCCCCGCCAAGGCGGGATTCCCCCTTCGTCACGACACAAGCCTTTGCACTCCAGATTCTTCTATTTCGCTTCGGGGAAGAACACGACCTTTCCCACTTCTTTTTTTGAGGACACAACGGCTTCCATGCCCTCGCGGAACTCCTTCAACGGCAGCTTGTGGGTTATCACCGGTGAAATGTCCACCTTCTTGTATTTCAAGAGATTGCTCAACTGAAACCAGGTGTCAAACATCAGCCTTCCATTTATGCCTATGATATTGGCGCCCTTGAACACCACGCCGTTGGCGAGATCGAACTCTACTTTGGAAGAAGGGATACCGAAGGCGGTGAAGGTCCCTCCCTTTTTCAGTATCTTGAAGCCATTGTCGATCGCCCCTTGCACTCCGGTCATTTCCAGAACCACATCCACGCCCTCGCCCGAGGTGGCGTCCATGATTTCCTTCACCGGATCATTGGTGAGAATGCTCAAAGCCACGTCTGCGCCCATCTTCTTCAGAAGATTGACCCGAAACGGGAACTCTCCCACGGCGAATATCCGCGCCGCGCCAACAGCTTTGGCGATACCGGTGGCAAAGCAGGCGATGGGGCCGT
>CAYFQZ010000475.1:0-2086 GCA_964345305.1 uncultured Ignavibacteria bacterium
GACCGTCAACGATTGTCGGTACTGCGCTGGAGATCGGATGGATGGATGTATTCGGTACCTCCCGTGAAATTCCTCTGAACGAACGCTTCTACGCCGGCGGGCCCAATTCTCTTAGAGCATTTGGGTATCGATTAGTTGGTCCATTAGATGCGGAAAGAGATCCGATAGGCGGAAGATTGAAGGTGACCTGGAACCTGTTGGAGATTCGCCAGTCGGTCTACAAGATGATTGGCCTGGCGCTCTTTGCCGACGTCGGCAATGTCTGGTTGGGGCCAAGGCATTTTCATTTCAACGATCTTAGGAGCTGCGTCGGAGCTGGGCTTCGCGCCAACACTCCCATCGGAATCGTGCGCCTCGACTACGGTATAAACCTGCAACCCGAGAAGGAAGAAGAATCTGCGAAGCTGTATTTCAACATGGGACAGGCGTTTTAGTCTAATTCACGCCCCAGCTTGATCTGTCTTCCTGAAGCGGGGAAGGTTTGTTTTTAGGAGGTAAAAAGTATGGGTGGAATCTATTTTCTCTTGCCCACGTTGCTGGTGATATTCGTCTCTTTTCTCATAGTGAGAGCAGCTGCCATCGCGTTGATGATGACCGGCATGGATGAGAAAAGGGCAAGATTTCAGGCGCTCTCAGCATTCACCGGCACGGGATTCACCCCCAGGGAGGCTGAATTTGTGGTTACTCATCTCAAAAGGCGGCGGATTGTCAGCTGGCTCATGATACTGGGCAACGCAGGGATCGTCACCGTCATAGTCACCGGCACCTCCTCCCTTGCGACAAGCAAAGGTTTTCAGGTGCCCATCAACGTCGTGGTTCTGGCTGCGGGGATCTTCGTGATTTACAAGATCGCAACGCATAAGGGATTTATAAGAAGATGGGAAAGCTACGTAGAGGAAAAGCTCACGAAATCCAGGCCTCTACTGGAGGAAGAGGCAACCGAGGATCTGCTTCATCTGATCGAAGGCTTTGGTCTTGTCCGGACAACTGCAAAGGAGGGCTCTGGTCTGATCGGGAGTTCGCTGTCGCAGTGTCAGTTGACAGAGAAGGGAATCATGGTGTCGGGAATTGAGAGAGGCAAGAATTGGATTCCCACTCCCAAAGCTGAGGAGACAGTAAAGGAGGGCGACAGATTAGTGCTATATGGCCATCTCGATGCCCTGAAATCTCTGTTCCAACTGGAGTGACTGCATAGAACTCAAGGAAGGTCAGTGATGGAAAGAAGGCGTACCAAGATAGTATGCACCGTTGGCCCTGCCAGCAGCTCAGCTGCAACTCTTCAGGCGCTGATACAGGCGGGGATGAACGTCGCCCGTTTGAACTTCTCACACGGGTCGCACCAAGATCACGCCACGGTGCTTGCTCATCTGAGAGCCGTATCCAGACAACTCGGAGCCACGGTGCCTATCCTGCAGGATTTGTCAGGACCCAAGATGAGGATTGGCAAGCTGGTCGAAGGGCGGATCGAACTCGAGCCCAATGCTAAGTTTGTCCTCACCAAAAGAAACGTGATGGGCGACCAGACTTCGGTTTGGATCAACACCCCCGACCTTGTGGAAGCTTTGAAGCCGGGTGATCGTATGCTCTTGGCTGACGGAGAGCTGGAACTTGCCGTTGTCTCCACAACCGAAGACCAAATCAACTGTGAAGTCATCGTCGGGGGCGAACTTCGCTCAAATCAAGGAATCAACGCCCCGGGCGTATCATTCAAAAGGCCCGTTCCAACTCAAAAGGATATAGAGGACCTGATTTTCGGAATCGAGCAAAGAGTCGACTGGGTGGCACAGTCGTTTGTCAGAAGTGCTGACGAGATTCGAAACCTCAAGTCGATAATCAAGCAAAACGGTTCGGACATTCCTGTCGTGGTCAAGCTCGAAAAACGTGAAGCTCTGGATGATCTCGACAGAATATTGGCCGAAGCTGACGGGATCATGATAGCCAGAGGAGACTTGGGATTGGAAATACCGATTCAAGAGGTACCGCTGGTTCAAAAGGAGGTTATAAGAAAGGCAAACCTTGTTGGAAAACCGGTGATAACCGCCACCCAGATGTTGGAGTCGATGATGCAGAACCCTCGCCCCACCAG
>CAYFQZ010000476.1:0-2002 GCA_964345305.1 uncultured Ignavibacteria bacterium
CTGTCGCCAGAGCCGGCACCTTGCTGAACTGACGCATCTCTAAGAGCCTACCGAGTCGTTCTGCGAGTACCTCTACGAGTTTGAGATCATAGTTGCAGGGGGCCCCACCGCGAGGTACATAGTCGGTGTGGTGGGGTCTTACTTCTATTGGATTGTCCTCACCGAATACACAAGGCCCGGATTGCCTGCCGTTTCTGCGCTTGATCTCGTGCTCGACTTCTGGGCACAGATGCAACACGACGCCACCGAGCTTCCTTTCACCGAATTGCGCTTGTGTGTATCGGTGCGGTGGCTCGTCGCCAGTCTGAACGTAGATCCCCTCTGATATGACAATTACCATATGATGGTTATTGGCGAAGTCCCGCTCGATAAGCTTGTAGAGCTTATCACGAACGGAATCGTCAATCACAATCTCGGGGACAAATATAGCATTTGGCCCGCCGTTGTAGGTTGCGGCGGCAAGCCACCCAGCATCGCGGCCCATGGTTTCCACAAGGAAAACCCGGTACGCACTGATGGCCACAGTACGGACATCGGCGACAGCCTTGGCAATCTTCAGGGCTGCGGTGGGATACCCAGGGCAAACAGCTGTCTCATCGCCTTCAAACGTGGATTTCGTCCGGATGTCGTTGTCTATAGTCTTCAGAAAGCCCATGATTTCGAAGCCGTACCGGTCACGGACGGCTTTGTGAAACTCCTTGGTGGCTGCGAGCGTACCATCGCCGCCGATGACCACAAGAAGGTCGATATCTCGCCCCTTGAGTGTCTCAACCATCTTTGCGACTCTATCTCGGTCGATTTCGTACTTGTCTCCCACCTTCCTGGTAGGGCCTTCCCTGAGGCTCCCCAGAATCGAACCACCAACCAGTTCAGGAACTCCCTCTCTAGAAATGTCACGAAGTCTGTTGAAGAGAAGCCCGTGGTATCCGCACTCCACTCCATAGACGGTCGGGTAACCAGCGCGTTGAACAGCCTGCCTTATCTTGTTGATGCTTGCATTGAGCACGCAGGTATCACCACCGTTGGTAAGTATCGCTGCGTTTGGCATTGAACCCTCCTTTCTCGCGATTGGAGCTACTTGAAGCCTGGCTAAGCAGAGAGTGCATGTATCAGGTGCCCGCCCTGACTTGTCGTTGTGTCAGGTGGACAGACGGCCTCAGCTATCGACCGGTGTCAAGGCTCCGATGGCGGGGGAGCACTGGACCGACTAGCCAGAGAGATATTCCAGAACAGAGGCCGTTACTATGTTCATCATTCTTCTGGATCGCACCGGGCCCACGTAGTTAATTCTCTGAAATTCAGCCTCTGATGCCTGAAGCGCCGCACCAACCGTGTCCAAGCCGATCGCGTGCAACCCAGACTTCTGGTGGCCAGTCAGATCAAGAACATCAATGGATTTACCGAGTTCTCGGACTAGCATTGAGGAAATATCTGTTTCTTGAAAACTTGTAACTGCCGACGTCAGCCCACTGAAGGCAGGGTGATTTGCTCCGTATTCGGTAAACCGCTTGATCGACAGAGAACGTCCAAACCTGGGGAGGGCAGGAATGGGTTCGGCCGAAGGAGCAGCTAGGCACCCGAGGTTAACCGCATAACGCGTTCCTATCTCACCACGGGTTGCTACTATACCTGAATCACCCTTTGTGACAATGCCCGTATAACTTAGCATTCTAAGGGCTTCGTAGGCGGCTGCAGGAGCGTCCCGATGTATCCAAAAAAAACACGTGGATTCCGATTTCCCTTCCTTTTCCCATTGCTCATTCTTCTTGATGGCGTCAGGAATAACTGTCCTCTCAATGAAGTCGCGTCCCCAATCGATCAAAGCCCGATGTCCTGCGTACTTATCAGCAAGAGCCGAGTGTTCGGACCAAATGTCAGTCCTGTAGAACTCCTTAAGGATTCTTGTAACCTCTCGCGCCCTCAACCGCGGGGCCATACCCACCGTTTTCAACAAGAGCCGGGGATTGCCACTGACAGCATATGCCAATGCGTGGAAATTCTC
>CAYFQZ010000477.1:0-2744 GCA_964345305.1 uncultured Ignavibacteria bacterium
CGACGCAGCGGGTCTGGTTGATCCCGAAATAGCGAAGCATCTCAGAAGCCGTGACTTTGATTGGTATATCCATCACTACCAGCCGGACTATCTCATGTTCAATTACCCGCCTCGACCACGGGATGAGATTGAAGGTGTGGCAGAAGAGGATTGGTTCCAGAAAGAGTACACTTTGCAAACTGTCATCCGTGCAGACAGACGAGCCGTCGGCATATACGAAAGACAAGGACTGTGACAATGGTAGGTCAGGAATCCCGAACTCCTGATTTGATTCCTGGAGAGGAAAACAATATGTATTCACAAAACAAACTCTTCTTGCACGAGGAAATCACGCTCTTGGCGCTGCGTGACAAGGAAGGTACTTTTCAGATTGGTGCAACTTACGACTATGCCATAGGTGGGGCTGTTCTGGCCGAGCTTCTGCTGAACGGGCGTGTGGTCGTAGAAGAGACGAGAAGAAAAAAACTGGCAAACCTCATCAGTCCCGAACCGCTCGGCGATCCCATAATAGACGAATGCCTGCAGAAAGTCAGATGTGCCAAAAGGCGCGCCACACTGCAAGCCTGGGTTGCTCGCTTTGCCAGAGTGAAGAGACTCAGACTGCGGATAGGAGAGCAGATGTGCAGGCGCGGAATCTTAAGGGCGGACGAGGACAAAATCCTCTGGATCTTCACCCGCAGAGTTTATCCTGAAGTTGACCCGGTGCCGGAGAGACAACTGATCGAACGGATGCGCAAAGCTATCTTTACCGATGGGCAGGATATTGATCCGCGAACGGTCATACTGATCTCGCTGGCGAAGAGCGCAGGCCTGCTCAACGTGGTATTCGACAAGAACAAGCTGAAAAGCCGACAAGCACGGATCAAGCAGATCATCAAGGGCGAGATGTCAGGGACAGCCACGAGTGAAGCCATAGCCGCGATGCGGGCGGTGGTTTTTTTGGTCTGCATAACGAGTGCGGGAGTCGCTGCAAGAGCCGGCAGGTGATGGCCTCTTTGTCCCGCCTAGCTGGCTAACCTGACGGAAGGCTTGGGGTTGGCAGTCGGGTCTGGGGGCCCGATAGGCACCCATGTATATCTCCCCGCATGTGGAGATTGCTTCGCTTTGCTCGCAATGACGTTAGAGTGTCCTGCCATGGCGAGGAGCCGTGCCATCCATGAGGCTCAAGAAGAAGTGCAGGCTTTTAGTGGTAGGCTAATAGTTGACAACGGCAAGCAATTAGTTGATTCTGTCGTATAACTTATGTATCTCGTTTCTGAATACAGGAACAGTACCTTTACAGGAAGGCTGCTATGGTTGAAGATCGACTTCGTGATAGTGTTGACGAGATTCGAAGATTCAACCGGTTCTACACCAAGCGCATCGGCCTCCTGAATCGGGGGATACTGAAGACTCGATTTCCTCTGACCCAGGCACGCGTCATCTTCGAGCTGGCTCAGCACGAGCAATCCACCGCCAGCGACCTCACCAACGAACTCGACATCGACCCTGGATACCTCAGCCGCATTCTCGCCAGCTTCGAAAAAGATGGCTTGATCCGAAAAGTGCAATCTGAATCCGACAATCGCCAGTGGTTCTTGAAACTCACCTCCAAGGGGAAAAGGTCTTTTTCAGTACTCAATAATCGGTCAAGACAAGAGGTGGGAGCGTTGTTGCAGAGCTTGTCAGGCGACGATCAGTATCGGCTCTTAAGTGCGATACATACGATGGAGGAGGTTCTGGGAGCCAGGCCGAAACCTATTACATCGTATCTGTTGCGTCCCCATAGACCGGGTGACATCGGGTGGATAACGCAGCGCCACGGCGTACTCTATTCAGAAGAGTACGGTTTCGATGAGACCTTTGAGGCTTTAGTCGCTGAGATTCTGGCCAGGTTCATCCAGAATTACGATCACAAGCGAGAACGTATCTGGATAGCCGAACAGGATGGAGAACGCGTTGGATCCGTGATGATCGCGCATACGGGCAATAAAGTAGCTCAGCTGCGCCTCTTTTTGGTTGAACCGAAAGTTAGAGGCAAAGGCATCGGAAAGCGGCTTATTGACGAGTGCATAGACTTTTCGAAACGCAGCCGGTATCGCAAAATCAAACTGTGGACGCAAAGTACCTTGCTGGCAGCACGACATCTGTATTCGAAAGCAGGGTTCGAACGCACGGAACAGAAGCCGCACACCAGTTTCGGCCATGATCTGATCGCGGAGGTTTGGGAGCTGAAGTTACGACGTTGAACCTACGTGGAGAATTAACACAATGCCAATCGTGGTGCAGCCGGACGGCTGCCCGTCAGGGCAGACCCGCCGCCAGCAGTGTGAATCCAGCACACCTGTCAGCTTCGCTCTCCCTTTGCTGCCTCCAGTGAACGGACGGGACACCGAGCGCCCCTGACGCTGTTCGCTTATCCCGGCAGGGCTGAATGCCCTGCCCTGTGAGTGTGTTTTGAATTTCATCACCATAGCGGCGGGAATTCATCCCGCCGCCGGCACGGAGGGAAGGATATGTACTACATTCTGTTCTACAAGGCAGTCGACAACTACGTGGAGAAGCGCAAGCCTTTTCGCCAGGAGCACCTGGCATACGCAGACGCAGCCCTTCAACGGGGTGATCTGGTGATGGCCGGAGCACTTGCCGAGCCGGCAGACAAGGCGGTGCTGGTGTTCAAGGGAGAGGATGCATCCATCGCCGAAGAGTTCGCCAGAAATGATCCATACGTGAAGAATGGGCTTATCACCGAGTGGGAAGTGCGA
>CAYFQZ010000478.1:0-9205 GCA_964345305.1 uncultured Ignavibacteria bacterium
GCTTCCTTCCTCAGTTTCCTTTCCAGCTTTTGAGCCTGCTTGAAATCGACTGCCTCCTGGGCTTTCTCCACCAGAGAGACCACATCGCCCATTCCCAGGATGCGGGAGGCCATTCTGTCCGGATAGAACATCTCCAGCTGATCCAGCTTTTCCCCTACGCCCACGAACTTTATCGGACTGCCGGTGACCGCGCGCACGGACAGGGCCGCCCCTCCCCGGGCATCCCCATCCATCTTGGTCAGGAATACGCCGTCCAACCCTATTTTCTCCTCGAAGGTCTTTGCGATGTTGACCGCATCCTGGCCGGTCATGGCATCGGCCACCAGGATGATCTCTTGAGGGGAGACAGCCTTCTTGATGTTCAGGAGCTCCTGCATCAACGGCTGATCTATGTGCAGCCGTCCGGCGGTGTCGATTATCACAAGGTCCTTGGCTTCTTTTCTGGCGTGCTCGACAGCCTCCTGGCATATTTTCACCGGGTCGTCTCCCGAGGAAAAGACCGGGATGTTCAGCGTCTTGCCCAAAATCTTGAGCTGATCCTTGGCAGCCGGACGGTAGATATCCGCCGCCACCAGCAGGGGAAATCTTCCTTTCTTCCTGTAATATCGGGCCAGCTTCCCGCAGGCGGTGGTCTTGCCCGATCCCTGCAGGCCCACCAGCATGAAAATGGTGGGAGGGCGTGAGGAGAACTTCACCTCCGTTCTCTCTTTTCCCAAGAGTCCGGTCAGCTCATCGTTCACGATTTTGACAAACTGTTGGCCCGGCGTGATGCTTTGCAGGACCTCCTGACCGATGGCCCTGGCCTGCACCTGGTTGACGAAGTCCTTGACCACCTTGTAGTTAACATCCGCCTCCAGGAGGGCAAGCCTCACCTCTTTCAGAGCTTCCTTTACATTGGCCTCGGAGAGTTTTCCTCTTCCCCGAAGCTTCTTGAAAACGCCTTCAAGCTTTAAAGTCAGATCCTCAAACATTTTTTCCGACCCGGTCTTGAGTGGGGCTCTTCAAAGGGCCGCTGGGCCCTTCCGCGTCTGGCTATTGTACGATTGATCGGCCCCAAACGTGAAAACCATAATATAAACACCCTGCCTGTTTTGGCAACAAAAATCTTCGGTTCACTGCCTCACGGCACGTTTGACCCAGCGGTGAATCGTTAGCCATCCCGACTTGAATCGCCGCAAGGAATTCGCTTTTACCCGCATCTGCCCGGGGGAGCATCGGGGAGAAGGCGCCCGTACCCCAGGCTCTGTCCATCAGCGGCAGGCTTCTGAGTCGGTCTTACGCTTCTCTGATCGCCTTCACCGTCCGGCAGTAGTCGTCGCTTTTAAAGATCGCCGCGCCGGATACCAGGATGTCGGCTCCTGCCTCTTTGACAGATTTGGCTGTCTCCGGGCCTATCCCTCCATCCACCTCGATTTCGGTCTTCAAGTTGTTCCTATCTATGAAGGCCCTTGCCTCTTCGATCTTGGGCAAGACCGAAGAGATGAATCTCTGGCCCCCGAAACCCGGATTGACTGTCATCAAGAGCAGCAGATCCAACTCACTCAGGACCGGTTGGACCGCGCCGAAGGGCGTGGCAGGATTCAGCGCACAGCCCGCCTTTATTTTGAAGCTTTTGACCAGACGTATGGTGCGGTGCAGGTGCCTGCAAGCCTCGAGGCTTACGGTGAGAAAGTCTGAGCCGCTTTCGACGAATTGTTCCACAAAAAGGTCTGGATTCTCGATCATCAGATGAACGTCCAGCGGCAGATCCGAGCAACGGTTTATGGCCTCCACCATCATGGGGCCAAAGGTGATGTTGGGCACGAAATGACCATCCATCACGTCCAGGTGAAGCAGGTCCACCCCGCACCCTTCCACCAGTTTGATTTCGCTTTGGATGTTCCTGAAATCGGCGGACAAAACAGAAGGTGCGACCTTTGTCATCTGACACCTCGCTCGCGTCTTTTGAGATTCCAACGTTGTGACCTGCAAAGCCCTTGGCTCGGCTTAAACCTTGAAGGAAAGAGTCTATTCAATGGTGCTGACCTCCAGTTCTATCTCCGATCCTCTCTCCACCTTCAGTCCCGAAGGAAGGGACTGGCTCAACACGGTCCCGGGCAGAAAATCATCATTCACCACCGATTTCATTCTCCCCAATTGAAGCCCGATCTCTCGCAGTATCCTCCTGCTTTCTTCCAGGTTCGTCCCCAGAAGATCGGGGACCAGCACGGTATCCGGACGGGCTCCCAGGCTTACTCGCAGATTAATGGACATTCCGTGAGGAACCGGGGTATCAAACGAAGGGGTCGTAGCGATGACCACATTCTCCGGGAACGAATCCGACGGGACCCAGCTTACATCTCCCAACTCCAGACCTTCGTGGGCCAGCAGAAGCTCCGCCTGGCGCATGGAGATGCCCTGCAAGCTGGGAACCAGCACGGTCTCGCCACCCTTGCTGACAGTCACCCTGACAAATCGACCCTCTCTCACCCGGCTGTTGGGCCTGGGAATCTGAGAAAGAACGGTCCCGGGAGGCCTGGCAGGATCGTAGGCCTCCGCCATCACCTTAAGTCTCAAGCCCCTATCCTCCAGTACGCTCTTCGCCTCGTCCAGACTCAAATCGGTAAGATCAGGAATCACGCTTGCCTCTCCCCAGTGCACCGCCACCGGCATGATCACCCGGTCGACCAAAAGCATCAGCACAAAAAGGCCCACCAGCGTTCCTGCCAACAGGAGCGGATACCTGACCAGTCTCCTTCTCCAGGTCAAATCCAGTATTTGCTTTAACGCCTTCCCGACCGCGCCAGCCATAACAGCCTTTCCAGGTTCAACCTTGAGCTTCCTAAGTCAAGGCAAGATATACCATTCTTCTAAAAAATCAAATCCAAAATTCGCTCTCCGGCATCAGCCCGCTTTCTCCAACCTGCAGGCGAAAGTTCCATCCAGTTTGTGTACCTGGGGCAGAGTTCGGATCATTCCCCTCCCGTCCACGAGATCGTTGTCGAGAAAACCGGAAGCCTCCTGTACTCTGAAACCTTCGCTTTGCCGGAGGAATCTTTCGATCACCTGCTCGTTCTCTTCCGGGGTCAGGGTACAGGTGCTGTACACCAGTACGCCACCCTGCTTCACCAGTCTGGCTGCATTGAGCAGAATCTCCACCTGTAACTTCTGCAGTCGGAGAACGTCGTCTCTCTGCTTTCTCCACCGGGCATCCGCATTCCGTCCCAAGGTCCCCAAAGCAGAGCAAGGAGCGTCGACCAGTACTCTGTCTACCGGATGGCAGGAGAAGTCTCTGGCGTCCGCGCAGCACGCGCGCACGGAGCGCACGCCCAGTCTCTGGCAGTTTTCTCTTACCGTTTCAAGCTTTTCGGGGCTCAGATCCACGGCCACGACCGTCCCCCGGTCCTTCATCCGCTGGGCGATAAAGGTGCTTTTTCCTCCGGGGGCGGCACACAAATCCAGGATTCGCTCTCCCGGACGAGGATCCAGGAGGCAGACCGGCAATCCTGCGCTCTCATCCTGGAAGTAGACCAATCCCTCACGCAGGGGAGGGAATCTGCCCAGATCCACCTTGGATTCGATATGGTAGAAATCGGTGAGGAATCTGCCCGGTCTGAACTTGATCTTTTCCCGCGTCAGCAGCTCCTCCAGCTGCACCCCCTCTATCTTCAGCGAGTTGACCCGGCACGAAAGCCGCGGTCTTCTGTTAAACTCGTGGCACAACTTGATGGTATCCTCTTCCCCAAAAATCGACAGCCACATCTTTACCATCCAGGCTGGAAAAGAGTAGAACAGGGCGACATTCTCGATGGCGTCCTCTTCCCGGGAGGGGAACCTAACCCGGCCCTTGTCTCTCAGATAGCTTCTCAAGACCGCATTGACCAAAGCCACGGTACCTTTATGGCCGAATTTCTTGGCCAGTTTCACCGATTCATCCACAGCCGCCCTCTGGGGTACCTTGTCCAAGAAGTCCACCTGGTAGATCCCCATTCTCAATATGATCTTGATCCATGGAGTCAGCTCCTCGATCTTCCGCTCCAGGAACTGCTTGAGCACGTGGTCCAGCCGCCTTCTCATCTTGGTGGACCCCGAAACCAACTCGCCAATGAACCTTCGGTCCAGGGACGAAAGGTGAAGATCGTCGGCGAAGGACCGGGTGGCCTGGTCGGCAAAGGCACCCTTGACTTCGATTTCGTGCAAGATTCTTAGCGCTATCTCCCTGGGATTCTTTGACGGTTGTTTTCTCACTCTATGCAGAATATCTTGCTCGACAAAAGCAGTTTGGTGGACCCTGACCGGGTAAAATCGAGCTGAACCCGATCGCTCCCTAGACCGCTTCCATGGGGCCTACAACTTTTTCTCCCATCCTGACGAAAAGTCCGGTTCGCTTGAAAAGCAAACCGGCCACTACCTTCTCCTCGAGCCCGAATCCGTATATCAGGATCTCCTCCGGTCGGGCGTAGCCTTCGACTCCCAGCTCCAGATGCATCTTCAGAAGGACCCCTTCCTCCCGGGGCTCAAACTCGAGTTTGAGGATGTGCCTTCTTATGTCGACTGATCTGATCTCTTCCTTGGAAGTTCTTTTGACCAACAGATCTTTCTTGGCCATAACGCCTTCAATCGTTCTTCCGGCCTGGTCCGGCCGTAAATCGAGCACCACCTCGTAGGTAGCCAGGTTGATGAAGGAGCTCAGGGAGTCGGATTTCCCCAGAATGGGTTTGCCCTCCAGAAATCTAAATCCGGGTGGCAGAGCCCGGTTCAGTCTGAAAAGGAACAGCGAAGTGTAGGGCGAGTTGAGCTGGACATCGAGGTATTCCGCCGCCGAGATGAATCCCAAAGGAAGAGGAGGGCCGAAGGCGACTTTCTGGTGAGGGTGAAATCCCTCCGTGTAAGCTATGGGAATGCCGGACCTGCGGATGGCGCGCTCGAAGGTACGCCCCACATCCAGATGAGAGGTGAACCTGACCTCCTCGGATTTGCTCCATTTCAGCCGGACCCGACTGCGGGCCACGGTCATAGCCAGAGAGGCAGGCTTCCTTTTTCTCGGACGGCCGTATGCGGAGGTAGATTCTGCTGGTTGCTTGGCGGATACCAGCGTCTCCTGCAGCTTCTGCCCTGCAGCAAAATCGCTCAACCTGAACTCCGGGCGGCGCTGACACGTCCTTGAAGGTTCTTCTCTCTCTGCAGGCGATACTTCCCCTGAGACGTAAGCTCGATTTCTTTCCTTCTTGAGCAACTCCCTTCTGATTCCCTTGTCGATATGATCCCAGGGCAAGGGAGAATCCGGACTCTTACTCCGGGCGTAAAAATCCATCTCGACTCCTTGCTCAGCGAAAGCTTCCCTCCAGAGCTGAAAATTGAAATGCTCGGTCCAGCCATCGAATCTGGCGCCCTTTTTCCAGGCCGTCTGAATCACCGGACAGATTCTTCGATCTCCCCGGCCCAGAATTCCCTCCAGATAGGAAACGTGTGGATCCCTGAATTTCATGTGCAGATTGCCCTGCCGGCAGTTAAGTTTCAGATAACGGATCTTTGTCTGCAGACTCTCGATATCCTCCAGTTTCTCCCACTGAAAGGGAGTATGCGGCTTGGGAGTGAACGGAGAGATGGTCACGTTGACGTTGTTGCGCCTGCCCCGCTCTCTCGCCGCTTTAAGCACGCTCCTGAGGAGCACGGCTATGCCCTTGAGGTCCTCCTCGGCTTCGGTGGGGAGTCCAATCATGAAATACAGCTTGATCAGATTCCACCCGGATGAGAAGGCGATCTGCGCGGTCTTCACCAGCTCCTGCTCGTTCAGATGCTTGCCTATTACGCCTCTGAGTCTTGCAGTGCCTGCCTCCGGAGCGAAAGTCAATCCCGGCTTCTTGACCTGGGTCAACACCCGGGCCAGCTCCACGGAAAACGTTTCCGGCCGGAGAGAGGGCAAAGAGACGGATACGCCTCGGGAGGATAGCTTCTGAGCAAGCGTTTTGGCTAACTCAGGCAAGCCCGAATAGTCAGTAGCGGAAAGGGAAAGCAGAGAGACCTCGTTCCAGCCCGAGCTGGCTATACCCTCCTCCGCCTGATTGACGACATCCTGAACCGGCCTCTCCCTTTTGGGCTGATAGGTCACGGTTGCAGCGCAAAAACGACACCTCTTGGGACAACCGCGCATGATCTCCACAGTCAGCCGATCGTGGGTGGTCTCCAGAAAAGGGACAATGGGAGCGGGAGGGTAATATTCGCTTTTCAGTCGGGGAATCGTTCTGACCTTGATGGTTTCAGGAACCTCCGGAACCTTCGGCAAAGTCGATTCAAACTGGTTGACGGAGTCATACCTGGCTTCATAGAACTGAGGAGCGTAGACTCCTGGTATTTTGGACAGCGTAGTGAGAAGCTCCCTTTTCTTTCCTCCGGTTGTCTTCGACTCATGAATGGTTCTTAGGATTTCTCCTGTCATCTCCTCCGCGTCACCGATTGCGAAGAGATCAAAGAAATCGGCCACCGGCTCCGGGTTCAAGGTGCACGGCCCGCCTGCAATAACCAAAGGATGTTGCTCGTCCCGCTCGGCTGACCGAACCGGTACGCCGGCCAGGTCAAGCATGTTGAGGACGTTGGTGTAGTTGAGTTCGTAGGTCAGCGAGAAGCCCACCACGTCGAATTCCCTCACCGGCGTATGAGTCTCAAGCGAGAAGAGAGGGAGGCCCTCTTTTCTCATGATCTCTTCTGCGTCCACCCAGGGAGCAAATACCCTCTCTGCCACCCAGTCGGGCTGCTCATTGATTATGTGATAGAGTATGGCCAGTCCGTGATATGACATTCCGATCTCGTAGTTGTCAGGGAAGGCCAGGGCAATCGTAAGCTTCCCCTGGTGGTCCTTGAAAGTGGCATTTAGCTCGTTGCCCACGTATCTTCCCGGCTTCATCACGAAGGGAAGCAAACCTTTCTTGATCTTTTCTGAAAGCGGATGCATCATGGTCTTTCGCATCTCCAGGTGACGCACGGCGTCACATCATACAACACGAAATCACTGCTCGATCTATTTACACTGAATCAATATAAACAAAAACCGGCGGATCACAAAGGTGTTGTGAGGTGGAAAATCCTGAAGAGATTCGTCACTCTTGTCCGGGACACTCCCGGACCGGTCAGCGGCAGGAAATAAGGGAAGAACGGAGACGGCAGCCCTCCCTGGCCGGAAAAACCGAAAGGACAGGCACCAGGCTCGTCACTAACTATGCTGATCCTTATGGTCGAGCAACTGCGGGTAACCTCCTATAGTTTCCTCGCCACCTCTTCCGCCACCTGGGTGGTGGTGGAGCTGCCCCCCATGTCGTACGTCCTCATCTTCCCTTTTCGGATCACGTCGGCCACGGCAGACTCCAGGCGTGAAGCCTTCTCGGTCTCACCCAACCAGTCCAACATCAGCCTGACGCTCAGTAGAGTGGCCATCGGATTCACCTTGTTCATACCGGCATACTTGGGGGCAGAGCCGTGTGTCGGCTCGAAGACCGCGTAGTCGTCGCCGATGTTCCCGGAACAGGCGAAGCCCAATCCACCTACGAGTTGGGCAGAGAGGTCAGACACTATATCACCGAACATGTTGGAGGTCACCAGAACGTCGTAGTCCTCCGGATTCTTCACCAGCCACATGCACATGGCATCGATGTTGGTCTCCCACAGCGGAATCTCCGGATACTCCTTGGCAATCTTCCTGGCCTCTCTCACCATCAGGCCGGAGGTCTCCCTTATCACATTGGGCTTTTCCACTACGGTGACCGATTTCCTCCTGTGCTTCCTGGCATATTCAAAGGCATCCCGCACTATGTTCTGGCAGCCCTTTCTGGTGTTCACTCTCAGGCTTACTGCTATGTCCTCCAGCGGTGTTTTTTCAAACTTTTTCATTCGGGGATTGTGCTTGCACAGCACCGACATCACCTCGGCGGGAAGCGGGTGAAACTCCACTCCAGCGTACAAGTCTTCTGTGTTCTCTCTGAAGACCACCAAATCCACGCTGTCCCGGTAGTTCAGGGGATTGCCGGGATAGGCCTTGCACGGTCTTAGGTTAGTCCTGAGATTGAAGAGCTGGCGCAGTTTGACGATGGGGCTATAATACACGTGCCCCTTCCCTTTCATGGACCCATCCAGCTCAGCCTCGGCCTCCTCCTTTGGCTTGGATGTGATGGCACCAAATAGGGCACAGTCGGTGTTCTTCAACAACTCGATGGTTCTCTCGGGCAGCGCATTTCCCTCTTTACACCAGAACTCCCATCCGATGTCTCCGGGTACGTACTCCGCATCCAGCTCCATCTTATCCAGGACGATCTTGGCCGCCTTCAGCACGTCATTTCCTATTCCATCACCGGGAAGCCATGCGATCCTGTACCTTGCCATAAAGAGTGTCCTCCTTTTCTACATAGGGAAGTTTGCAGTTCTGTGGAAGGGGCTGTTAAAAAACTCTACCATACGGAGATTGCCGACAGAACGAAAACCTCAGAACTCAATGTCCAGAGAGACACAGTGCACGTCGCCGAGATCCGACTGATAGGGCAGAAATGCATAATCTATAGCGTACTTGCCGAATCTTGTTCCCAATCCGAATGAGAAATCCCTTTCCTTCTCGTACCCAAGCTGGTACCCCAGCCGCAGCTTGAAGTTCTCCTTAAAACAGTACTCTGCACCCACATGGGCCTTCATATCATCATCGCGAGGCTTCACCAGATCGAACGCCACTATGACGGCCCCCTTCAGCCGTTCCATCTGAGCAGAATAGCTGATGCCGGCCTTATACCGCGTGGGCAGAAAGTAGCCTTCTTTTTTGAATTTTATCTTGGAGCCAAAATCCAAAATGGCCGCGCCGAAAGTCAGATTCCGCAGAAGGGCGCTTCTACTGCCGTGGAAAGGAGTCAAAACTGCACCGACGTCAAATCCCCATCCGCTGGCCGAGGATATGTCGATCTTCTCATAGATCCATTTGACCGAGAAACCTGCGCCGTAATTCTCACTCAGGTTTCGGGCATAGGAAAGGGACAGGATGAAATCGTGGGCATCGACTAGCGCCAGCGGCTCCACCGAGGGACCTTCCCGCTTCTCGATGTCGGGGACCTTTCCCAGAGACAGACTCAGGCCGAAAACGTTATCTTTTGCCCTGACCGCTGAGGAAAAAAACTCGGCGGTGATATCCTGGAACCACTGCGTGTGGCTGAAGCTTATCTTCGCCGCGGGCGCACCGGAAAGGGCCGCCGGA
>CAYFQZ010000479.1:0-1649 GCA_964345305.1 uncultured Ignavibacteria bacterium
AGCATGTAGGGGAGCAAAGCGAACAACAAGCACAGTGTTAGGTGACGGCATACCTGTTTCAATTTCGCGCTGGCATCAAAAGCCCAATCTCGGGGTCCTTCAAAGGATATCCTGCACGAGGGTTAATGAGCAAGTCACTCCTGCGCCCCCCCGATGCCATCTCGACATCGTACAGAAGGCCGCTGACCTTCGAATATGCATCACGATTGAACAAGTCGGAGGCAGCAGCCACGATGTGTTCAGGTTCTATAATCACTTGTCGAGAATAGAAAACCACTACGTTTGGTTCGCCTTCTGGGAGTTGCTCCCAGGCTTCGTCCACCTTATTTTTGATACGTTTGTGTGGATCATATGATTGATGTCGTCCCATCACCAAATTGCCTGATACGGCGATGGTGTCAAGGTAATTCAGCAGACAATACCCTGCCTCTGGCGTTGTCTCAAAATCGGTCTCGAAGACTTGCTTGGTAAGATCAGCCAGATATTCCTCTGGTTCCCGTCCCATCAAGAGGAGTGCTTCACCTGAAGGCAATTGTAATAGCGCAAATGGAGCTTTGCCACCCTCCGCAGGTCCGCGACAGATGAGCACTGTCATTTCGCTAGAGCTAGGAACCATACGCTCCTCTTGTGGCCCTGCTTGGATAACACGATTGAGCCAGCCAAGAACTGTCACTTGAGCTATTGTCGTTCCATCAATGTCCAGAGGCTTCGTAAGTGGATAGACGAGATTTAGTACATTCTGAGCCCTATCTAGCCTCTTGGTCAGCCATGTTTTGAGTCGCGAGATGTGATTCTGCTGGAATTTGTCAGTATGTATCTGTACGATGCACTTGAAGTCGCCAGCCACGCTATTACAGGCTTCATGAATGTCACTCTGCATCTCTAGAAATTCTCGTTCACCGTGGAACATGGACGAAGTCTTTAGTTCAAAATAGACCCATCTATCCAGCAGTTTACTCCGAAAATCGGGTGTCTTCTCCCTGTTACCGACAATAATGGTTGGATCGAATTCGATTTCACAGCGTTGCCTTAGCAAACGATCCGCCTCTTTTGCGACCGCAAAAGCGGACTCAAGTTGTTCCCAATCAGAACTTCTGATCTCCCGACGGAGATGTTCATAACCAGGACACCCTCGCAGTCGGATCAAAAGATCTCCGATCTCACCGATGTCACCAACATAGCTCATAGGTTTCTCCAAGTAAGACTCTGAAACGCGATGTTGTCTAACAGCCCCGGCATTTGAGAAGCTCGCGCCGGCGAATGTGGGCGCAGGGCGGATGGCCCGTGGCCGCAAATGCCATAGACGCTGTTGCAAGCGCATAGCGCGGCAATGAGCGTTTTTATCGTGATCCGCGTTGCCGAAGTGCCGCGCGAAGTGCGCATTTGGGCAGAGGCCGGAGGCCGTAGCCGGCAACCGCATGCTATGCGCCGCTTCTTCTCTTATCCTTCGCGTCCACCACTCTGTAACGGCTTATTCTCTCGATTTCCCTTTCAAGGTCCGCCTTCCACTGCCTAATAACTTCAGCGTCAAGTTCGATATCATCTCTTTCGGGTGGCAAATCTCTCACCTTGTAGAATTCTCGATCCGACGTCAAAACATCGGGCGGCCCCCAATCTGGTTTCGGTTCAATGCCTTCTGGGATCATGGG
>CAYFQZ010000480.1:0-7275 GCA_964345305.1 uncultured Ignavibacteria bacterium
CCTCGTCGAAAACAACCAATTTTTCGTCTGGATGAGTGAAGATCTGGCTGGGGGCATGATACGGCTTAATAATGTCTCTGATCGAGAAATAGAGAAGGAGCAGAAGAAACAAGGACGTAGCCAAAAGGAGATATTCAAACATGACGATCTGCCAATCCGCTTTCAGTTACTCACGCGGGTGTTTGTCAAAACCGCTTCGGCGCTTCAGCTCCGTTTATGGCAATACTATACACAAATCCCCCCCACTTGTCAACAGGCTGTCAAGTATTTTTTCCGGTTTTTTGAACTTTTTTTCCTGGGTCCATTCGGCCGCATCACGCTTCGCCCGAAGCCCCACCACATGCCTGATGAAGCGAAAGGAATGGTTTGGTACAAAGCGCTGCCTAAGGCGTACCATGAACTCTTTCTGTCGCCCACTGTCTGGCTATGTTTCCGTGAACCTGGTTTTGCTGGCATACGCTTATGCGTCACCCTTCCTGCCTCAAGTCGGTTTTGTGCTTTCCAGTTGAAATTTCCTCTCTTCGCGGCTGTTCGCTAGGGTGGATAACTGGAGACAGATGTCCTCTCGTGCCTAGACTTCTAATCGACTGCGTATTTTCCCAACGGATAGGGGCTTGCTATCGTTTTCTTTTTGATCTGCCAAGGAAAGACCGTCGGGAGAGGGGTTTAGCAGTTTCCTGGTTTGCCGATAAAGAAAAATGTAACTTTTTTGAACAGATAGAACCACCTGGGCTGTGTCAAGCAGGTGAACGGCGGTGTTGATTTAAGATGGATATTTCTCGATTTCTAAAACCAGAGTTGATCAAGCTGGAGATGGAGACCCGGATCGAGTCGGATCCGGAGTCCGAGCTGCATCCAGACAAACTGCTCTGGAACAGAAAAAGAGCTATCTTGTGTGAGTTGGTGGAGCTGCTGGAGCAGTCCGGCAAGGTTGGTAATTCGAAGAAACTCCTGGTCGATTTCCTGAACCGCGAGAAGAAGGCCACCACCGGAATCGGGCACGGCATAGCCGTTCCCCACATACGGTCCATGCAGGCCAAGGAATTCATCATGGGATTGGCCCGATCCAGGGAGGGCTACGATTTCGATTCGCTAGACAACGGATCGGTCCATCTATTTTTCGTTATGGCGGCACCTCCCTACGACGATAATCTGTATCTGAAGGTCTTCAAGGCCCTGGCCGAAATTCTCAAGTTCGACTACTTCAGAGACGAACTGCTGAACGCATCATCAGAGTATGAGATAATCCGCGCCATCAAGAAAATGGAATAGAATCAACTCCTCGGCCTTCACCTTCATAAAGGAGAATCCTAAGCGCCAAAGGTGATCCAACCGATTCTGCTTTCGGCCTGGTCTGGCTGTCTTTCAGTGTGTATTGAACAAGGACCAGGCTATTCCTCCACTCTCTGGAACTCGTCCTTTCCGGCCCCGCACTCGGGGCACGTCCAGTCATCCGGGAGTTCCTCAAACGGCGTGCCCGCCTCCACGTCATGGTCTGGATCACCCAGCTCAGGATCGTAGATATACCCGCAAACCAAACATTCCCACTTCTCCATCAATTACCTCCTTTGCCGATAACCATTCCGTCCTGCCTCAAATGCTTCAATCAATCGGGAAGCTGTCCGACAAGCTGATCTCCTCTGCGATAGAACTGCAAGTCAGGTTGGGTAGGAATTACTTGATCTCCGCCACACCCAGCTTAGATTCGTCAGCTATCGGCAGTCCTTCCATGAAGTCTCTCAAGGGAATCAATAGCTGTCGAATTATCTCCGAGGCGGTCTGGCTTTTGTTTTTCTCTATGATCGGGTCGAATAAGTCGCGGCCTGCCAATTCAAAGGGCAAGGCTATCGCCGCCAAATCTGCGGAACTCAAAGTCTGGGTCCGCCTGAACCTGGACGTCTCGGGCATAGGTATTCTCGGAAGGGAACTTTTCGCTGGCCCGATAGTAATAGTTGAACGTTGCGGTCTCTCTTGTGATGGCCTTCGTCAGGACGTCAAAGAATTTTGCGCTATCTTCCATGGAAAGCTCTTAAACCTGGATTGTTCGGATTGGACCTACGTCCTCCAAGACCGACTGCAAGCTGATTTCGCATCATTCTAAGCCGCCCCCAGGATTTTGTCAAGAGATATTATCGTTACCCCAGAGGCGGATCTCAACAGCCGGATTGCACGCTCCTGGCTAGAAAGCTTTTGACATCGTGTCCAGAGGCGGATATATTGGCAGCAGTCGAGCGACCCTGACAATACTACCCTCAAGAGATGGAGTTGACATGAAGAAGACATTCGTGGAAAAGCTTTTGGATATCTCCCGGAAGAACAACTCTCTGGTTTGCGTTGGGTTGGATACTGATTTGGACAAAATCCCCAGGCACGTTCTCGGAGAAGACGATCCGCTCTTTGCCTTCAATCGAAAGATCATAGACTCCACCTCGGACCTGGTCTGCGCGTACAAGCCCAATATGGCCTTCTATGAGGCCCTTGGCTCCAAAGGTTGGGAGGCGCTGAAGAAGACCTCCCAGTACATATCGGATGAAATCCCGGTGATCATCGACGCTAAGAGAGGTGATATCGAAAACACGGCCCGGATGTATGCCAAGGCCGTCTTCGAGGACTTGGGAGGGGATGCGGTGACGGTGAACGCTTACATGGGAGAGGATGCCATCCACCCGTTCCTGGAGTACGACGGCAAATGCGCCTTCGTTCTCTGCCTGACCTCGAGCAAGGGCGCCCAGGATTTTCAGCTCTCAAAAGTGAATGGAAAGCCGCTGTATGAGTTGGTGGCCGAGAAGGTCCTGGATTGGAATGAGAAAGGCAATTGTGGACTGGTGGTGGGAGCAACCTATCCGGAGCAGCTTGAAAGAATAAGGCAGATCGCACCATCCCTACCCATTCTGATCCCCGGTGTGGGAGCACAATCGGGCGGGGTAGAGTCCACCGTCAAATCCGGGACTGACAAGAACGGGGAGCTTGCCATAATAAACTCCTCCCGGGCCATCCTCTATGCCTCGTCAGGGGAGGATTTCGCCCGTGCGGCCAGAGGAGAAGCCACCAGGTTGAGAGATTCAATCAACCTGCATCGCAGGAGCTGAGTATCGCTCGACGGTTCCCTCCAATCGTGGTGGTCAGACAGACTATATCCTTGACCTATATTGATGCCCGATGAATCGGGCAACTACGAATCCGAGGACAGGAAGCTCCGGTTGCTCGACTTATCGAGTTCGATGCTTGGCTAACTGGTCAGGTTTCGCTGCAAGCGAGCTCCGACTGGAGTTGCGCTCCGCATCTCAAACCAAGAAGACATCAAGTTGTACAAAATGCGCAAGGGGAGGGCAGTCAGGGGAATATCGAGGAATGGGGGGAGTCAGACCTTAGGATTCCTCTTTGGGCTGAAAATCCTCGAGGCTCTTGGTCAGCCGCTTGTAGTTATACTCCAGTAGAGTAAAGACGCTTCTGTCCTGATCTGTTTTCACGAAAAACCGTTTTTCTTCCTGAGTCATACTGGGGACGGCGAACAGCTTCTCCTCACGATCGTCACGAAAGGTTAGCTTAATGATCGGCTGACCTGCCTCCAGGGGCAGGCCCTGAATCTGGGACTTGAATGGAAAATCGTCTGCCCTGATGTTTGCCAGGGTTTGAACATAGGTTTCCGCTGCACCGGCGTCCGCCGCGATGGTTTGCTCATAAGGGTAGCGGCTCAGCCGCCACAAGGTGTCCTCTCTGAATAACTTAAACTTTTCCTTATCATGGGCAAACTCAATCTCTTTGACCTGGTCGGATTCAAAGGTGAAGATTCTGCGGTCTCTCCATTCATTTACGCTTCTCTGCGCCATACGCACGAAACCGACTTCGGCCAGATACACGTCATCGGAGCCGGTCTTTCGAATGTATCCGTGCATACGGTCGTCGGATATCTTTCCCATGACCAGGGACGCCAGTCGGCTTTCTCCGGAGAAGAAATCCAGGCCGGTGCCGGTGAGACTGTCCACCTGGAACCAGAATCGTTTCTCGGGGTTGGAGGATATTATCTCGCCCACCTCCAGACGACTGGCCGCGCTCAGCAGTCGACCCACCGCATTGTTGTCAGCCCGGTGCGAGTCGGGCTCAACCATGTACCACCTCTGATTCTCTTTATGCAGCACCAGCTTGCTCTCGAACTTGCGGAATTCGATTCTCTCGACGTCAGCACTGTCGAGCTGGAGAAAATTCTCTACCCGTCCGGGAGAGAAGGTCTTCCGCTCCTTCTGAACCAGGAGGAAATAGATGATCACGAAGATCACAAGTATTCCGAAAAGAAGGTAGACCGGCTTTTTCATATGTCTGCTAGCCCAAAACGGGGTTTACTAATGGGTAGAGCACGCTACAGGGCCTGGCTCTTTCTTCTGATCTGCTTTCTTATCTGCCACCTTACGACGCCGAAGACGATAACCAGAAAAGGCAGGCCAAAGGTATTTCCATATTTCACGAATTTCTTGGTGCCGGGTGATATCTCTTTCAGGGGCCTGGCGGTGACCTGCTTGGAACGGATGGTGATCAGGGCCTCATCCTGGCTGAGCCAATCCACAATGTTTAAGAAAAACGCCAGGTTGTCATTTCCCCTCAGGTTTTGATCTTTGGCAAAATCCGCATCTCCCACCACAGCCACCCGTGTCTCCGGGCTTTTGGTCAGTGTGGACTCGACAAATCCGACCTCGGTTTCGATGCGGGATTCGTCCCAATCAGCGTAGTGGCTGGAGAAGCTCCCCTGGACCGTGGCTGCCAGAATCTGGGGGCCGTCGGCGAAGTCGCTCCTGTCGAATTGCCTGTAGGGATTTATGTCAAAAGGAGCTTGCTGAACTCCGCTGTTTTCCGACGACCAGACTATGGGATCGAACCGGAGATTTTCGGATGAGGCCAGACCGGAGTCGAGCGAACTGATGAAGTTAAAGGTGACCGTCTCGAGATCCTTGACGATCAGGCTGTTCTCATCGAAACTCCTGGCCGTGGGAAAGAAGGGATAGTTTATGATATTGGAAACGGTGAAAGTTCCTCGCTGCTGGGTGACGCCGATTCGGGAGCACTGCCAGTCCGTGACCAGATCATCATTGATCCCGATTCCATAGCTTGTCAGGAAATCCTCCAAGCCAAGATCCTGCTTTCTGGCAACCCCCTGCTCGAGGTCAACGTCCATATGGTTGAGCAGCACCGCGAGCCTGCCTCCCCTCATCAGGAACTGGTCCATGCCGTATTTCTCCCACTCGGAGAACTCCTTCTTGGGTCCCAGGACGATCAGCACCGCGACCTTCGCGGGTATACGGTCGCCCTCGTCCAAGTTTATCCTTCTGACCTGATAGTGTCGGCCGAGCGCCTGGTTCAGCAATGAGAGCTCGCTGTCCAGATCCGGTCCGTCCTTGCCCACCAGAAAGGCCACGGATGGAAGAATCTTCTGCGAGATCCTCTTTATGGTGCTGGTCAGCTCGTACTCCAAATCGGTGACGTTCTGCACTACCGGGATTACCTCTTTCCTGTCCTCGAACAGCAACACGAGTCCCATGTAGACCTTTTTTATCTCTATCTTGTCGTCCTCCAGCGCGTTCACCTGGAGGGGAGGGATACCGTATCGCTGCGCCTCGAATTCCTTTTGCTGATCGTCCGGGTGGATCAGCTCCAGTTTCAGCTTTCCGCCTGAATAGGCCTGATACTCCTCCAGCTGGTCTTTAAGGTAGCGGATATAGCTGTTGTAGGGCGGAGGCAGGTCCCTGGTGAAATACATCTTGATGATGAGAGGGTCGTTCAAGCTGCGCACCACTTCCTTGCTGGCCCGAGAGAGGCTGAACACGTTCCCCTCGGTCAGATCGAGACGGGCGAACAGATTGATCGAGATCAGATTCAAAACCAGAAGCACCGCCACCAGCAGGAGAAGTGTGGCGGCAGATCCGGCGCCGCGTTTGAATCCCTCCTTCATATGCCGCGCTACCTCCACTTCCTGCTTTCCAGCGTTCTGACCGCCAGAAACAGAAAGAGAAAGATCAAACAAAGATAATAAATCACGTCCCTGGAATCTATTACGCCGCGAGCTATGTTGGAGAAGTGATAGCCCACGCTCAAATACTCGAAGACGGAGGCCAGAAAACCGGGCACGAATATGAGCACCTTGTCCAGCATATACAGGGCAAAGATGATGACGAAGCTGGTGATAAATGCCACTATCTGGTTTTGAGTCAGACTGGAGGTGAACATTCCTATGGAAAGATAGGCCGCCCCCAGGAGGACCAGCCCGATGTAACCTGCCAGCACCGAGCCGAAATCCAGGTTGCCCAAACCCGACAAGACCAGGGCATAGACTGAGGTCAAAGCCATGGCCGCGCAAATCAGGATCAACCCGGCCAGAAACTTGCCCAGGATTATTTCGTAATCCTTCACCGGCAAGGTAACCAGGACCTCGATGGTGCCGCTTCTTTTCTCCTCTGAGATCAGGCGCATGGTTATTGCCGGAACAAAGAACATGAAGATGAACGGAACGATACCGAAAAGATTGCGCATGGAGGCCTGATTGACCAGGAACAGGTCGTTAAAGAAGAACCATCCCGAGATCAAAAGAAAGATGGTAATCACGATATAGGCGATGGGAGAGTCAAAGAAAGTCCTAAGCTCTTTTCTGCAGAAGACCGCTATGTGATTTGACATCTCGATTAGTCCTACGAGGTGGTCAATTGCCTGAACACGTCCTCCAGACTTGCCTGCTCCTTGCGCATCTCCAAAAGGACCCAGTCGTTCTCCACCGCAAGGCGGAAAAGGTTCTCTCGCAAATCCACGCCCTTGGTGCACTCGATGGAAAGCTTTTTCAGACCGCCTCCGTCGGAAGCGACCCGCTCCACCTTCTCCACGTTTTCTACCCCTGCCAGTTTGGATTCCACGTCCCCGGCCGGCGTTCTCAGTTCCAGATAGATCCGTTCCTTTCCCTGGAAGCTGGACTGCAATTCCGCGGGCGATCCGTCGGCCACGATCCGGCCCTCGTTTATGATGAGCACTCTGCCGCAGGTGGCTTCCACCTCCGGGAGAATGTGGGTGCAAAGAATGACCGTCTTTTCCTTGCCCAGCTCCTTGACCAAGCCCCTGATCTCCGCTATCTGATTGGGATCGAGCCCGCTGGTCGGCTCGTCCAGGATGAGTACCTCAGGATCATGGACCATAGCCTGAGCCAGGCCCACCCTCTGTCTGAATCCCTTGGAAAGCTCGCCGATATCTCTGTGTATAACCGATCCCAGGCCGCAGATATCAACGATCTCCTTGGTTCTT
>CAYFQZ010000481.1:0-1711 GCA_964345305.1 uncultured Ignavibacteria bacterium
TCATCCTCTTTGAACGTCCCATAAAGATAGGTGACCGAATCACTATTGGAGATGTCTTAGGTGATGTCATGAATATAAATCTCAGGGCCACGCTGATTCGCAGCATCGACAATGTGTCCATCATCGTGCCAAACTCTGAGTTCATATCCTCTCATGTGATCAACTGGTCCCACCGTGACCCCAAGATAAGAGTACATATACCGGTTGGAGTAGCTTATGGATCGGATGTGCCTCTGGTTATAAGATCTTTACTTGAGGTAGCTCAAGATCATGCGGAAGTTCTGAAGGATCCTCCGCCGAAGGTTTGGTTCAATGAATTCGCAGACTCGTCCCTGAATTTCGAGCTATTGGTCTGGATAGCTCACCCCAAAAGAAGACCGGACATAATCAGTGAACTGAACAAACGAATCGACGAGACTTTCAGGAAGCACAAAGTACAAATACCATTTCCTCAGAGGGACTTACATATTCGTTCCACCGTTCCGATCGAGGCCAGGAAATGGGATGAGGAAACCCAGGGTACGTCGTCAGAATAGGATCATTGCAGCAAGGAAGACTCTTACACGCGCATGCGGCGGTCTATTTCCGGCTGGATGTGGCGGAAGGGTGAGTTGCGGGTGGGACCAGAATTGATGAAAGGGAACGAATTTCCTTTAAAGCATCAAAAAGCAGTGTCAGGGTGGATGACCATTCAAACAAGACAGCTCGGGTAATGTGTGTGCAACCTACGGTATCGGATAGGAAAAACGCCGGGGCCAAACACGGAGAGCATGTTGACACATCTTGTGGATAACCTTGGACATGAGGCATAAGAGGCATGAAGATCAATTCTTATGCCAAGGATGACGCGGTGGTTTTCCAAGCGTCACGCTAGGTTATGCGGGGAGGGACGTGGTTGGATTAGTCGATGAGGTTCACGCCCTTCGGGGAAATGGACAGAAGAAAGCAGCTCTTGATTTGCGTAGAGCTGACTGGATCGCCTCGTCTGGAATATTCATTCTTGTCCGTCGCTATACAAAGTTCAAAGAGACGGGAGCAGATCTAAGGCCGGCCAGTTCCAACAGAAAGATCCACCAGATGATTGTCATAACGAAGTCGACCTCGGTTTTCGACGTACGCGACACCTTGGAGAAAGCCTGGAATGGCTTCGAAGAGTAATTGCCTGCATCGATCAGCAGAGGTGGGCCGGGTAATCTCCTCCCCTCTGAGAGCGACCACGGCGGTCAGGAAACAGCGAAGCTCTGTCAGGCGGGAAGGGGCTGCCCACCGATCCCTGGGCAGGCGAAGTAATGGCGTTCACAGCGTGGTGAACTTCCAAGAGCCTCCATCAGAAAACACACGTTCGCAACGTCATTGACCACCAGGGGAGCCACTGCGACCAGTCCGGTTAGTTTTCAGGGTGGTTTTTGGAGCCTGTGCGCGGGGATTCATCCGAGCTTCGGTGCAACGGTCTTTCTGATTCCTAATTCTGTCTACAGAAGTTGCCGGACTCTGGCCTTTTTGTCCAGCAGAAGGCAACCCTGGGTCAAGATTGACTCAGTGGAGAGATCGTTGTTCGGCGGTGGCAACTCCTCGGCTGCCACGGACTCGACAATCCAAGTACCGTCTCTCCAATCAAAGGCTTCATAGACCGCCTCAGCGCCGTTCTGGTTTTTGAGTTGAGCGAAGAGTATCTGCCCGCGATTCAGGTAGAGCACAAGCGGGGCTGCGC
>CAYFQZ010000482.1:0-2392 GCA_964345305.1 uncultured Ignavibacteria bacterium
TTACACTGAGGCGTTCATGATCAGCCCCGAGAATGAGTCGTTCGTATGGGGCGATGTGGTCCTGCAGTCGTTGGCGCTCAACGCCTATGAAATCTGCGAGGTGTGCTACAAGGACAGAAAGGCAGACTGTCCCTTTGATCAGGATACCTGCTGGCAATGGGTCAACGGCGCCAAGGCCAATGCGTGCGCCTACTCGGTGGCCAATCACTTCGAGATAGTCTGGCACACCCTGAACAACGTGGATGACGGAGTCTACTATCTGCGTGCCGAGGCGACGGATTGCGACGGCAACGCCGATACGCTCCTGCGGTGGACCATCATGGTGACGGTGGTCAACGGATTGCCTACCGTGGCCAGCCTGGACGTATCACCCTTCTGCGAGGTGGAGTGTGCCGATAATGAGCTGGACACCAACCTGTTCATCGGTGATGAGGTGTTACTGGAGGCTACGGTCGATGTCAATCCTCTTTGTCCCACCAGTCGGGTGAAATTCATGTACAAAGACATCGATCAGTCCCCCTCCACCTGGGTTGACATTGGAACGGACGACTGGGCGACTGATGGAGTCTATGATACGCTTTGGGACGTCTCGGGCCTGGCGGACGGTCGCTACCACGTGAAAGCCAGGGCTTATAATGCGGCAGGCAGAGGCGGTGATTCCGAGTGGATCATGGTATCAACCGACAGCACCGATCCCGATGTGGGCATAGTCTCGATCAACGGAGAAACGCATCCCAACGGCATGGATATCAGCCCGTTCGACACTCTTGCCATTCAGGTGGTGGCGTGGGATTCGCTTTCCGTTGCTGGTAATTCCAGATGCTATAACTCCGGCGTAAAGAGGCTGGGCTTTGCAGTAAAAGATAGTCTCATGCCGAACCGGGATGATCCTTGGAGTCAGCTGAACTGGTATACGGACTTCCACGATGGAGATACGCTGGTTTACTGGAACGTATCCGGTCTAACTCCGGGTCAGTATCTGGTCTTTGTGATTGCCGAGGACTGTGTAGGAAACTGGGCCTGGGATACGGTTCGAGTGCGTGTCTTAGACCAGGTTCCTCCTCTGGTCACCATCGGCGGATTCTATCACAATGTCTGCCAGAAACAGGATTACATTTACGCTTATACCTGTTGTGATGACTCACTGGAGTGGGCCAAGTTCGAATACAGAAAGATCGTCAACGGTGACACCAGCGCCTGGTTAGGCGTAGCTGAGCCGGATTACTACGATGATATCACCGGGCAGGACGTAAAGCACTGTGACCGCGGAGATTGCTGCTGTGAGAGAGACTTCATCCAGTGGGTCTGGGATCCTTCTGCCAGCCTGGAAGAGGGCACAGGCATCAGCTATCAGGCGCGAGTCATCGCCACCGATAAGGCAGGAAATAACTCCGAGGACTTTGCCGATACTCACGCGCCTATCGTGAACTTCACTTACGAGAGCGGCGCAATCGTTCCGCAGCCAGGTCCCTTACAGCCCATGTCCTTCGAGAAGAACTTCATGACCGGCAGGATGCACGGGATCGTGAAGCAGTACTCGAGCGACGCATCCGAACCTCAGGTGTTCGCTCTTTACCTGCCGGAGCAGCAATGCGACACCTCGGAGATAGAATGTGTGTGGATGGATCAGAACCTGAACGAGCCAACCTTCTTTGCGGGCTCCTTCGAGGCTGGCAAAATCCATGACGGTGGCGTCGGAGTGTTCTTCTCCTCAGTGACGATATTTGAGTTGACGTCGGAACCCCAGACGGGCGTGGGACAGGCTTATACCTACCTCAAAGGCGGCGAGATCATGGTGGTCAAAGTGGACAGGGATTTAGGCACCTTCACCACTTACTGCACCGACTTCGAGCCTAAATGGAGACAAACCTGCGTGTACGTTCCTGCAGGAGCACTGAAAGTCTCTTGCGACAAGCACCTGGTTGTCTGGCCCGAGACCATGCCTCCGATTTCGATCTTCCAGCCGACATGGATTCCGGTGGGAGACGACGAGGGTCACGCCACCTACGTGGGATTCACCGAATCGTGTGATTTCGAATGCAGCAGCGTCAACCCGGGCTACGACTATTGCTGTTTCAACACCGGTTACTACGCCAAGATCAAGATGAACTATTCGGACACCGTCAACATTGCGGCTGAGTCTCTGGTGGTGGCATGGTGGGATAGGAGCCAAGGAAAATGGAGTACAGACGGTCTCAGCTGGGGAGCTCCGTTCAGCGAAGGATTCAACACAGAAGACCACTACGTTGAGTTCGTGGCCGAATGCCTGCACGGACCATTTGCGGTGATCTACATGAAGGAGCGCGACTGTCAGGGTAGCATTGTGGTGGAGTTTAAGGGCATTGAACCATTCTGCAATGGATACACCAACTCCACACCCACGTTCACGGCT
>CAYFQZ010000483.1:0-4688 GCA_964345305.1 uncultured Ignavibacteria bacterium
CAGAACATGTTGCCCACGGTGAAGACGCCGGGAAATATTCCTTTGATGTTCCTCACGGTCTGAAAACTCCTATCACCGTCTCTCCGCCTTTGACCTTCTGGTTCAACCTCACCCTTATATCCACGTTCTCAGGCAAGAAAAGGTCCACCCGAGAGCCGAACTGTATCAACCCGAGACGCTCGCCGATCTTAAGCCGGTCTCCGGCCTTGACCCGGCATACTATTCTTCGGGCGATTACGCCGGCGATCTGCTTCAGCACGATTCTGCCGTTATCGTTCTCCAATCCCAACTCGCTCTGTTCGTTTTCCGAGGAAGCCTTGTCCCTGAACGCGGGAAGAAACTTGCCGGGATTGTATTTGCAGTAGCTCACCTTTGCGGAGACTGGAGCACGGTTTACATGAACGTTGAAGACCGACATAAATACGCTCACCAGAGTGCCTCTTCCGCCGAGGAACTCCGATTTCTCGAAGGGCCTTACCGCGATAACCTTCCCGTCCGCCGAAGAAAGAATCAAATTCTCACCGTCCGGAGCTTTTCGCTCCGGATCCCTGAAGAAAAAGGCCAAAAAGATCGACAGGAGAAGAAAGAGGGCTGCGAAGAGGAGAGTTATCACAGCTGAACTGTACGCCCAGACGGCCAGCAGGATCACTGAGACGACGAAAGTGGGGACGATGAGCTTATATCCCTCTTTGGTCATTTGAAGACCCTTTTGAAGATATAATCCACGTGTTTCAGATAGTGTGCAAGGTCAAAACAGTCACTTACGGCATCCTGCCCGAGCAGCTTGCTCACCCTTTTATCGCTCTGAATCAATTCCCGGAAGTCTCTGTTTTCGGTCCAGGCTTTCATGGCATTGTCTTGAACTATCTTGTATGCATCCTCTTTGGATCGGGCCCTCCGGGAGAGTTCCAGGAGCAGACGCCCGGAGAATATCATTCCCCTGGTTTTGTTCAGGTTCGCCTTCATATTGTCCGGATACACGGAGAGATTCTCAATGATGCGGTTGAACTGAATCAGCATGTAATCCACCAGGGTGGTGGAGTCGGGTATTATCACCCTCTCCACCGACGAGTGGGAGATGTCCCTTTCGTGCCACAAGGTGATATTCTCCAGGGAAGCCTGCGCATTGGTTCTTACCAATCGCGCCATGCCACAGAGCCTCTCGCAGGTTACCGGATTTCTCTTGTGGGGCATGGCGGATGAGCCTTTCTGTCCTTTGCTGAATCCCTCCTCCAGTTCCAGAATCTCGGTTCTCTGCAGGCTTCTTATCTCGGTGGCGAACTTTTCTACGGAGCTGGCGATCAAGGCCAGGACGTTCAGGAATTCCGCGTGCCGGTCCCTCTGAATTATCTGGCTGGAGATCGGAGCCGGTTTGAGCTTCAGCTTTCTGCAGACGTATTCCTCAACTTTGGGATTCAGATTGGAGAAGGTACCAACCGCCCCGGAGATCTTTCCCACAGAGATGCCCTGGACAGCGGCTCTCAATCTTGGAATGTGCCTTTGGATCTCCGCGTACCAGAGGGCGAACTTCAGGCCCAAGGTTATCGGCTCGGCGTGAACTCCATGGGTCCTGCCCATCATGGGTGTGTGTTTGAACTTGTATGCCTTCCTTCGGAGGCTGCGGCTGAGGTTCTTCAGATCCTCGAGAATCAGTTCTCCGGCTTCCCTCATCAAAAGGGAAAGCGAAGTGTCCAGGATATCAGAGGAGGTGAGTCCAAAATGGATGTACCTTGACTCAGGCCCCACGCTCTCGGCCAGACTCTGGAGGAACGCCACCACGTCATGCTTGGTCTTCTCTTCGATCTTGGATATCCTCCTGGCATCGAACTTAGCTCTTTTCTTGATCTTGTTCAGAGCGGACCGGGGGACGATTCCCTGGAGTGCCATAGCCTCACAGGCCAACAGCTCGATATCGAGCCACTTCTGGAATTTGTTCTGCTCGGACCAAAGGAATTTCATCCGGGGACTGGTGTACCGTTCTATCATCTTCTATTTTTCCTCCCACCACCGTTTCTTTTCCGGAGACCTGAAGGTCTCTGCCACGTTCGGAAACTTTACCTTAGCGGATAAGCTTCGGCTTTCCACCCCTGGTGAGAAACTTTACTTCTCTACCTTTTCCCAATCTGCAAGAAACCTTTTTATTCCCACATCCGTCAGAGGATGCTTGATCAGCTGTTCGATGACCTTGAACGGGATGGTGGCAATGTCCGCACCCATCACCGCCGCCTCCACAGCGTGAAGCGGGTTTCTTATGCTGGCCACTATGATTTCGGTCTCGACCTCGTAATTCTCGAATATGGTCACGATGTCAGCCACCAGGTCCATTCCCACGTGGCTGGCATCGTCCAGCCGGCCCACGAACGGACTGACGAAGGTAGCGCCCGCCCTGGCTGCCAGAAGAGCCTGGATAGGGGAGAAGACCAGGGTGCAATTGGTTCGAATCCCCTCTTGGCCCAGGATCTTTATGGCCTTAAGGCCCTCCTTGCACATGGGGATTTTCACGGTGATGTTCTTATGCAGCTTGGCCAGCTCCTCCGCTTCCTTGACCATGCCCTGTGCTTCCATCGCCACCACCTCGGCGCTCACCGGCCCGGCCACCACCTCGCATATCTTCTTCAGTATGGTTCTGAAATCGCCCTTCCCTTTTTCCTTTGCCAGCAGGGTGGGATTAGTGGTCACCCCGTCCAGGATACCGATGCTGGCTGCTTCCTTTATCTCATCCAGGTTCGCCGTGTCGATGAAGAATTTCATTAGTTGACCTCCAACTTCTCTCTGGAGCTTGAACTTTCAGGTTCGCCGAGTCAAGAGGCTGACGGATCCACGAAGCTGAAGCTTTCCACTCCAATCTGGGTTCAGTATTTCACTTCAACCAGGTAAAGTCCGCAAGCCGGGGCCGTGGGGCCAGCTCTGGTTCTGTCTTTCGCTTTCATTATCTCAAGAAAGTCTGCAGCCGAGAAATAACCTCTTCCCACCTCGATCAAAGTTCCCACCAGGCTTCTCACCATCGTGTGAAGAAATCTGTCAGCCTCGATCTCGAACACCAATTCGTTACCTGAACTCTCCCAAAAGGCCGAAAAGACCCGACACAGGTTGCTGTTCTTTGACGATTCGGCCACGCACAAGGAGGAGAAATCGTGCTCGCCCGGAATCGATTCTGTGACCTCGTACATAGCCTTCGGATCCAGCGTGTACTGGACCTCCCAGACATACCGCCTCAGGATTGCAGTTCTTCCCGGGTGAACTCTGTACTTGTAGACCCGGCTTTTGGCGCTGTATCTGGAGTTGAATTCCGAACTTACCTCCTCCGCCTGTGTTATCACGATATCGTCGGGGAGAAGCCCGTTCAGCGCTCGAAAAATCGACTCCACGTGCAACGGGCTGTCGGTTTTGAAATTCGCCACCTGTCCCAGCGCATGCACCCCGACGTCGGTCCTGCCGGAGCCGATCAGGTTGACCTGGTGCTTGAGAATAGCCTCAAGACCGAGCTGTATCTCTCCCTGAACCGTGCGCAGATTCGGTTGCACCTGCCAGCCGTGAAAGTCCGTTCCATCATATTCCATCTGGAGCTTAATGTTCCTCGGCATCTGGCTCGATTCTCAAGCTGCCTTAATCAGATAAGATACTCCCCCCAACACGAAAATCAAGAACAAAAACACAAAGTCGTTACTCCTGAAAGCCAGGCTCTGATACGAGGTCCTTGCCTGTCCACTTCTGAAACCACGCGCATCCAGGGCCAGAGCCAGTTCGTCCGCTTTCCTGAAGGATGAGACAAACAGCGGCACCAACAGGGGCAAAGTCCTCTTGGCTCTTCTGATAAGCCCGCCGTCAAAAGAGGCCCCCCGCGACATCTGAGCCTTTCTCAAGTTGATGGCCTCCTCCAGGAGCAGAGGGATAAACCGAAGAGATATCATGGTAATCAAAGACAGCTCTTCCAAAGGGAATCTGACCCTTTTCAAAGGGGAGAAAACTCTGAAGAAAGCACTGGTCAATTCGACCGCCTGTGTGGTAAGGGTAAGGAAGGCGGCTGAGAAAAGGAAAATCGCGATGCGCCAGCTGTAGGCAGCACCGTTCAGCACTCCTTGCTGGCTGACTTTGAATAACTTCAGGTCCCAGAGTCTGCCGACATCCTCCGGCGCAAAGACCGTGTGCAAGACGATGGTAAGCAGAAACAGCCACAGAAATGACCTCAAGTTGCGGAGAAAGTAGGGGATAGGGACTTTCGAGACGGAAGCAATAAACAGGAGAAAGAGGGATATAAGAAGGTAGATTTTAAAATCGATGGTCACTACCGCCAGGACCATCACGCCCAGGACCAGGGCTAGTTTGGTTCTGGGATCCAGTCGGTGAATCACAGAATCAGCAGGGACGTACTGGCCAATGGTTATGTTCTCCAGAAACGCCATGAGAGCAGCCGCAACCTTTCAGTTGGTGGTATCGCGCATGTGCAATATATCACGGCGGTTTTCCCTTGTCAAACGAAACCTGACCCGCCAGAGCCGGGATGGCCGGAACACCGGTTTCGGTCAAATCCTGGTAAGGACAGCGCTCAGCGCAGGAAAGGTGAATGTGGTCTACGTGTTCCGAGGAGCATCCGGCCATCTTCGGCATCCGCATCCGTCGAGGGAGTATCCAGGGGTTGTTGAACGGTGGGCTATTGGAAAGAGAGTTGGAGAGTTAACGGTTCTGCA
>CAYFQZ010000484.1:0-16747 GCA_964345305.1 uncultured Ignavibacteria bacterium
AGATCGGGTCATCTTCAAGGAGTTCCGGGCCGCGGAAAAGTCGGAAAGGCCGGCCGGTGAGCGAAGTTGAGCTTTCCCGGGAAGCTCGGGTTCAATACAGGTAATCAAAGGGAGAAAAATGGATCTGCAAGAGCTGTTTTTGGAGCCGTTGAGATCAACCGGCGAGAAAATCGTCGCCTTTTTGCCCTCACTGCTGGGGGCGCTGGTGATACTGCTTTTGGGTTGGCTGGTGGCAAAGATCCTGAAGGCGGCCGTAATCAAGCTTCTTGTGGCCATGAGGCTGGAGAGATTCAGCGAGAGATCAGGGCTCTCCAGGTTCCTGTCCAGGGGTGACATCAAGTATTCTCTCGCGGACATCCTGGGAACCGCGTTCTTCTGGATCATATTCCTTTTCTTCATCTACCTGGCGGCCGACGTGCTGAATTTGACCCTGGTCGAAGACGTGGTGAACCGGATCATCTCATTTGTCCCCAACCTGATGGCAGCCGTGATCATAGTGGTCATTGGGGTGCTCTTGGCCTCCTTCTTCAGAGGCGTGGTCAGGCTGGCGGCGTCCAACTATGCCCTGGCTCACCGGGAGCTGATTGCCAGGATAGTACAATATCTTATAATATTCTTCGCCGTGGCCATGGCTTTAGAGGAATTGGGAGTTGCCACCCAGATTCTGGTGAACTCGGTTCTGATCATAATAGCCGCCATCGCATTTGGCCTGGCCCTGGCTTTTGGCCTGGGGAGCAAGGAGGTGGCTGGCAGAATCGTGAACAAGATCCTGGAACCGGAGAAAACAAATCAAGCAGAACAAGACCAGGACTCGAACCCTCGCGACGGGGAGAATCCGGAGAAAGAAGAACGTTGAATGCTTAAGACCGGGTGTAACTTGAAAATCTCTCTTCAACAACGATTCAGGCAAACCAAGGAGCGTGATGATGATGGCACAGAATCTGAAATTCGAAGAGGTCCCCATAGACAAGCTCAGATGGCGGTGTCCCATCGACGAGCTGGGATTCAGTACCACGGACGACGTTGAGCCTTGTGACTGGATCATCGGTCAGGATAGGGCGGTGAAGGCCATCAAGCTGGGGCTGGATATCAAGTCCGTGGGTTATAACATCTTCGTGGCCGGCTTCGTGGGAACCGGCAGGATGACGACCATCAAACACCTGCTGGAGAAGCTGGAGACCCGGGGCAGGATCCCTGACGACAAGTGTTACATCAACAACTTCAGGAATCCGGACGTGCCTCGAGTGATAAGCCTTCCCGCGGGAGAAGGCAAGCTTTTCAGAAAGGACATGGACGATCTGATAAATTCTCTGAAGAAAGACATCCCCACGGTCTTCGAAAGCGAAGCTTACAAGGAAAGGCGGAAGGAACTGGTCAAGGAATCCGAGGATGGACAAAAAGCCATCCTGGAGGAATTCGAGAAACAGGTGAAGAAGGAAGGCTTTGCCCTGGTGCAGATCCAGATGGGCCCCTACGTGAAGCCAGACGTGCAGCCGGTGATTGAAGGCAAACCGGTGAGTCTGACAAAACTGGGGAAGCAAGTTAAGGAGGGGAACTTTCCCAGAGAGAAATTCGAAAATCTCCAGGCCAGATATGAGGCTCTGGCAAAGCTGATGGAGGACGTGTTCAAGGAGGGCAAGGAGATCGTAAAGGAGCTGGAGAAGGCTCTGGAGGCTTTGGACATGGAGATGATCGACCCGGTCATAAGGGAGTTGATGAAGGAGACCAAAGCCAAGCACCAGGACGAAAAGATCCAGACCTATCTGGACCAGGTGGAAGAGAGCCTGATCAGCAACCTGGACAGGTTCAGGCAGACCAGGGAAAAGTCGCCGGAGATACCCATCCCCGGCCTCCCGTTGCTCAGGCCCGAGGACGAATTCTTGGAATACCGGGTGAACGTGGTGGTGGACAACTCGGAGACCAAGACGGTTCCCATAATAGTCGAGACCAATCCCACTTACAAGAACCTGTTTGGAACTCTCGAGAGGGTGGCGGATCGAACCGGCCTATGGAGAACCGATTTCACCAGGATCAAGGCGGGATCATATCTCAAGGCCAACGGGGGTTATCTGGTGGTCAATGCGCTGGATCTTCTGATCGAGCCCGGATCATGGCAGGCACTCAAGAGATCTCTGAAGTATGGAAAGGTGGAGATCGGGGCCTACGATCCCTTCTACCTGCTGGGGACCTCGGCCATGAAGCCGGAGCCGATCGAGATCAAGGTGGACGTGGTGATGATAGGAACCAACTATCTCTACCATCTGCTTTACCACTTGGACGACGATTTCAGAAAGATCTTCAAGATCAAAGCGGATTTCGATTCGGTCATGTCCAAGGAGGAGCAGAACATACACCAATATGCCTGCTTCATAAAAAAGATCTGCGAGGACGACAAGCTTCTGCCCTTCGACAAAACCGGCGTGGGAGGCGTGGTGGAGTTCGGGGTGAGGGTGGCCGGCACCCAAAAGAAGCTGTCCACCCGATTCACCATAATCGCAGACTTGGTCCGGGAGTCAAGCTACTGGGCCCAAAACGCCGGCAGCAAGCTGGTCAAGCACGAGCATGTGGAAAAGGCCATCGAGGAATGGATAAAGCGAGTCAGCATGGTGGAGGATAAGATTCAGGAGATGATCGAGGACGGGACCATCATGATCGATTCGGAGGGGAAGGTCGCGGGGCAGATCAATGGGCTTTCGGTCTACGATATGGGCGAATACGCTTTTGGCAAGCCCACGCGCATCACCGCCAGCGCCTCCATGGGAAGAGCCGGGGTGATAAACATCGAAAGGGAAGCCGATCTCTCCGGCCGCACCCACAACAAGGGAGTTCTTATCCTCGGCGGGTACTTGAGGGGCAAGTATGCCCAGGACAAACCCATGACGGTGAGTGCCAGTATCGCTTTCGAGCAGTCATACTCCGGAGTGGAGGGCGACAGTGCCTCCTCCACCGAGGTATATGCCATCCTCTCCAGTCTTTCCGGTTTGCCCTTAAGGCAGGATGTGGCGGTCACCGGCTCCATTAACCAAAAAGGCGAAATTCAGCCCATCGGCGGGGTGAACGAGAAAATCGAAGGCTTCTATCACGTATGCAAAGCCCAAGGCCTAACCGGCACCCAAGGGGTGATGATTCCCCATCAGAACGTGAAAGACCTGATGCTGAAAAACGAAGTGGTCGAAGTTGTGAAGCAGGGGAAATTCCGCATCTATCCGGTCAAGACCATCGATCAGGGTATAGAGATCCTCACCGGAGTTAAGGCCGGAGAAAAAAAACAGGACGGTACCTTTGAGGAGGGAAGCGTAAACTACCTGGTGGACAAACAGCTGAAGGAGTATGCCGAGAACCTGAAGGCCTTTGGCGCAGGTGAAGAAGCCAAGAAAGAAGAAAGGGAGAAATCGTAAGGGATTGCTTTCGTTGCCCGTCATTGCGAGCGCAAGTGAAGCAATCTCCGGGCTGGGGTGATTGCCTGGCCCCGGGCATAGCGGGACTCGCAATGAGATGCCTAAGCGAAGGGACAGTGCTCGTTGAGCTTGCGAAATCCCGCCGCCGCGGGGTACCTGCCCCCCTTGGGAAGCGAGCCTTTGCGTTTCGCCCTCCCTTTTGTTCCCTCCGGTCGAGGGAGGGAAAACTCGGTTCCCTCTCCCTTCACGGGAGTGGGATTACGGGCAAGGGTGACAGTAAGGACAGACCAGGAGAAGCCACTCTTTCACCCTCCCTTTAGTTCCCTCCCATCAAGGGAGGGAAGATCCCGGCACCCCTCCCTTGGCGGGAGAGGGTGACGCAGATTGCGGGTCGGGCTGGCCACGAACGGCCCGAGAAGAGGCGGAGGAACGTATGGAAGAGAAATCTCAGGATGTCGCAATTGACCAGATTCAGTTGATACTGGCGGAGAAAAGAACATCTCTTTCTCTTCTTCGCACGGGAATCGCTGTGTTCACCCTGCCGCTTTCCGTTCTCACCATTCTAATCGCCACCTCCCGCTACTACAATATATTCGACATACTGGCGCTGTTCATCCCGCTGCTGGTCATATGCGTGGGGCTGGTGTTTCTGGGGATCTACCTGATCATAAAGTCGTCACGAAGCATAAGGCACTATGATATGGTGATCGGGAAGCTCAAGCAGCATAGCGAATTGCTGAAAGACATAGTGGAGTAGGGCACAGGAAAAGCCATCGCCAAAGCCAGCTGCTCCGCTGTCTTAGGGAGGCCTTCCATGAGGTGGTCGTTTCAGATAGGAAAACTGTTCGGCATACCGATAAGGCTGCACGCGACTTTTCTGCTTCTGTTGCTCTTCATTGGAATCGTGGGATCAAGGCACGGAGGGGGCAGCGGAGCCATCTTCGGCATGATCTCCATCGTTTTCATCTTCTTCTGCGTGGTTCTTCATGAGATAGGCCACAGTCTGGCGGCAGTCCACTATGGAATAGATGTGAAAGACATCGTGCTTATGCCCATCGGCGGGGTGTCTCGAATGGAAGACATCCCGGAGGATCCCAAGAAGGAAATAGTTATTTCCGTAGTCGGCCCTTTGGTCAGCTTCGGCTTGGCCTTAGTCTTCCTCATCATCGCGCAGGCAACCGGTCAGAGCGTCAGCATAAGGCAGCTGTCCATTTACCAGGCAAACCTGGTGGCCAACCTGTTCTGGATAAATCTCATCCTGGGGATTTTCAATCTGGTCCCTGCCTTCCCCATGGACGGAGGGCGGGTGTTGAGAGGACTTCTGTCCACCGGCATGGACAGCTTGCGAGCAACAAAGATAGCGGTAAGCGTGGGACAGGTATTTGCCATCCTTCTTTTCTTCTTTGGAATATTCTTCAACTGGTGGATGGCTCTGATCGCCGTATTCATCTATTTGGGAGCCGAGGGCGAAGAGAGGATGATGGCGTTGAGAACTACCCTGGGCAAATCTCCGGTCAGGCTGGCCATGATCACCGACGTGCACACGGTCTCGCCTGATCAGACCATAGGCCAGGTATTGGAGAGCATCTGCCACGGTTTTCAGCAAGATTTTCCCGTGGTGGAAAGAGGTGAGCTGGTGGGGCTTCTGACAAAGGAAGCGGTCTTCGAAGCCCTGCACAAGCACCAGAAATCCGCTCTGGTAAGGGACACCATGCAAAGGGACTTCACCTGGACCACCGAGGAGGCTTCCCTGTCCGACATCTTCAGGAAAATGGTCGCCGAGAAGCTGTCCGTGATGCCGGTGATGAGAGGGAGAGAGTTGCGAGGCCTGATCAATCTGGAGCAAATAGGCAAGTATCACATGGTTTGTCAGGAGGCGGATCGGACCTCTTCCAGGCAGAGGGGTCGAACAAATGCATGATTTTATCATCAAGTTTGGATACCCCGCGTTGTTCTTGGGGTGCATTCTGGAGGGAGAGTCCTTTCTGGTTGCGGCCGGCTTCCTGGCCAGAAGGGGTTATTTGAATCTGAACCTGGTCGTGCTGGCCGCCCTGGCGGGAACGTACATTGCAGACGTGTCTCTTTACTTCCTGGGGAGAAACAAGGGCATGGGAATAATCTCCAGGTTCCCTCAAGCCAGAGCATACTACCCCAGGTTCAAGAGACTTTTCGACAAGTACGGCATCTGGGCGATTTTCGTTACCCGATACCTCTACGGCTTCAGACTGGCCGCAGCCGCCACCCTGGGACTGATGAAGATGAGAAGAAGGAAGTACCTGCCTTTGGACCTTCTCTCCTGCACCATCTGGGCCATCCTGATTGGCGGCCTGGGATACATGTTCGGCGCAAGTCTCGAAGTTCTGCTGGGACAGATAAGGCAGTATGAGAAGCTGGTGCTCCTTTTGATCATCCTCATCGGAATAGGCGGCTGGCTGCTGAGGAGGGCCTGGAGCAGGCGGCAGCGTCAGAATGAGTCTCCAATCGGCAAGGAAAGCCAGCCTGCAAAGGCCGAGAGGCAGTGAAGACGCTGGTCGGGCGACATCGAGGGACTCGATTTTAGGAAACTCGAAGTGTGTCGGAATCGTATTTACAACTCGGGCGATAGCTGCACTTTCTATCCTGGAGGATACCGGTGAGAACAAACCCGAAAGGCCCGCTTTTTTTGTGTGCCATAGCAGTTGCCCTCATGGTGCTTCTCTGCATATGCGAAGGCATCTTCGCTTCCGAAGAATTCGTCCGCTCAGAGCAGGGGAGTCTATCGGGCCAGATCAGGAAATTTCAGTTGTATACCCCTGCCAATCTGGCGGGCGCCGCGACCATAGAGACCGGCCAGGCGAACGCCTGCCAGGTGGATCTTGAATGCTGGGCCAGGGCAAGAAATCGGAAGATGGCCGAGGAGTTTACCGAGCTGGTGGAGATGAAGCTGGACATAACCGACCGGACCGCGACTCTGAGGATCACCACCCCACGCAACGCCCCCTGGGAGGGGACCAATTACGCAGTAAAAGCAACGGCGGTTATATACGTTCCTCCCGAGATTGCGGTGGAGACCAGAACCAGACATTTCAGTCTGGACATCCACGGGCCGCTTGAAAGCGCATCCGTCGAAAACGACTACGGGGAAATCACGGTGACCGATATCTTGCGGGAAACGAGCATCAGAGGGACCTACAATAAAGTGGAGGTCCAAAATCTCCAGGGTAAGGTGGACATTGAGACCAGTTACAACTCCATCCGGGCGCGTGACGTCGACACCAGGGGTGAAATAGCAATGTTTGAAACCCTTCACGGAAAAATAGAGGTAGATCGATTCAAAGGTCAACTGGAGGCCGTCACTTCCTACAGCCCGGTTGACGCTTCCGGGATCAGTCTGATCGGCGGCAGCAGCAAGATCAGCACCGTCCACTCCAAAATAGACCTGCTCATCGACGAGCTGGAAGACTGCAAGCTTTTCGTCACCAACAGCTACGGCAACATAGACGTGCGAGCCCCGGAGGATCTTTCGGCCAAGCTGAGCCTCAGCGTGGGGCGCGGCGGAAAGATCGAAACCAACCGCATTCTGATCAGGCCAACCGTATTGCAGAGAACCAGCCTGGAGGGAACCTGCGGGGAGGGGAACTCCGAGATCGAGCTGGAAATCGACGGCATCGGCACAATCGTTCTGGAGGCGAGATAATCCTCGCCGCCTGATTCCCCCTGTCCGCAGCCTCCCGCGAACGAGAGGAAGCAGCAACCGAGCCATCGGAGAATCACGATATTCCAGCGGCATTAGCCATGAACCTATGCCCACATCCAGGGGAAGGCAGGTCCGGCCGAAGACTCAACGATCTCACCCGTTGATGCCGTCGCAGCGCTTGGTTATGCATTCTCTGATTTCGGGTTGGAGCGGGCAGAACTATCGGAAAGAGAGCTGATCCAAAAAGTCAGCAGAACGAGTGTCTCAAGCGGAACCTTATTCAGAAGGAGACTCAAAGATGATCAGGTTTGTTCTTCTAGCGGCTATTGCATCCGCGCTGTTTTGCGCTTCACCGGCCGGCTGTCACCAGTCGCCTACCGAGAGTTTCGTTCTTCCGTACGGCTCAGTGGCGACCGTAGACGACGTGACCGCAATAAAGTTCAATCCCGCAGGTCTTGGCCTGAAGAGAGGATTCCAGACCGGGTTCTTTCACGCATTCTCAGACTCCAGTTTTGAGGGTGACAATGCCTGGCTTCTCTCCTTCGGTACCCTGGGCTTCTCCGCGGAGTGGCTGGGCAACGACGCACCCCGATCCTATCGGAAATATACCCTGGCCCACGGGATGAGGCTCAAGGATGGCCTGTACTTGGGTACCAGCTATAGCTGGTTTGGCTCGCGGCACACGGATTACGACGATCTCTCCTCCTGGAAGCTGGGACTCCTGGCCCGCCCGTCCGAATACGTCTCCTTTGGATTTGTGGCAAAGGACCTGAATCGCCCAAAATTCCTTGGCGAGAGGACCGAGACCTCCTTCGATTTCGGTCTGGCGGTCCGACCCTTGCCCGGATTCTGGCGCGACCGGCTGACCGTATCGGTGGACGCCTCTTTGAGTCAAGAAGAGAAGCTGGAGAACGCAATCACCAGATTTCGAGCCCAGGTGGAACCCGTGGATGGCCTGATTCTGTTCGGGGATGTCGATAACGACGGCAACTTCGGACTTGGCGGCAGAATCAATCTGCCCCAGTTGGGTGCCGGGACCTACAACACGGTAACAAAGGACTACGAGTTCGATCGGGGGATCTTGTACGCCACCCATTCGCGCGATAGACATCGCACGGTGCTGGAAAGGGGGGACAACATCCTCGAAGTCAGGCTGTCCGGCAGGATCGTGGAGGAAAACAGCAGGGTAGGGTTGTTCGGACAAAAGAGGCCCACGGTGATGGATCTGATCACCGACATCGAAAGGGCCAAGGACGATAAGACCATTCGGGGAATGGTGCTGCGCATAGACGATTTCCAGATGGGGACGGCAAAGGCTCAGGAAATCAGAGAGGCGATATTGGAGTTCAAAAGCAGCGGAAAGCCCGTTGTCGCCTATATGGAGCAGGGGGGAAACAGGGAATACTACCTGGCCTCATCGGCACACAAAATCGTCTTGGTGCCCACGGGATATCTTCTGCTGACCGGCTTGGCGGCGGAGGTCACCTTCATCAAAGGGACACTGGATAAGCTGGGAGTGGTCGCTGATCTGGAGCACATGGGCGATTATAAGAGCGCCTCCGACCTGGTGACCCGGGAAAGCATGTCTCCCGCTCACCGGGAGGCGGTCAATTCCATTCTGGACGACTTGTATGACCAGATGACCAGGGGGATTGCAGAGGGAAGAGGATGGACTCAAGAGCGGACCAAGTCCATAATCGACGAGGGGCCTTTCACCGCCTCAGAGGCCCTGAGAGCCGGATTGGTGGACACGCTGTTGTTCTATGATCAGGTGGAGAAATTGATCCTTCCCCGGCAAACCTCCCCTTGTTTCTCTCTGATCGGGTGTCTTACCAAACCCGCAGATTCGAAAATTGATCGCCAAGCCTACCACCGGCGGCGGTACTATGAGTACAGCTGGGCGATTCCGCCGAAGATTGCCGTCGTCTTTGCCACCGGCGCCATCTTCTCCGGCGAAAGCGGCAGGGATTTCCTTTGGGGGGACGAAATGGGCTCTGAAACCATCTCTCGAGCCATAAAACAAGCGCGAGAAGACAAAACGGTGAAGGCCGTTGTATTTCGGGTGGACAGCCCCGGAGGCGAAGGAATCGCCTCGGATGTAATCCTGAGGGAAATCATCCTGACCAAGAAGGTAAAGCCAGTCGTCGTCTCCATGTCGGATGTGGCTGGCTCAGGTGGATACTGGATCTCCTGCGCAGGAGACACCATAATCTCCATGCCCGGCACGTATACCGGTTCCATCGGAGTGATAACAGGAAAACTGAGCTTGGAAGGCCTTTATGAAAAAATCGGATTTTCCATCGAGACGGTCAAGAGAGGAAAACATGCTGACTTCTTTGCCGCCACGCGAGAATTCAACGATGAGGAAAGGGAGGTGGTGCGAAGGCAATTAAAGGAATTCTACTCCGATTTCGTCCAAAAGGTGGCGGATGAAAGAGGAATGTCGTATGAGCAGGTGCATGCCGTGGCGCAGGGAAGAGTGTGGACCGGGAAGCAGGCAAAGAAGAACGGGCTGGTGGACCTGCTGGGAGGTTTGAATCTGGCATTATCCATAGCCAAGGAAAAGGCCGGCTTGCCCGAAGATGCGGAGGTGGAGATAGTCACCTACCCAAAGAGGAAGCTCTTTGGAGGACTCCCCGGCCCAGGTCCGCTTTCCTTATCGCTCGATGCGAAATCGATCCTGGAGGAGTTGAAAGCCAAAAGCCTCTTTGGAGACGATCATATTCTCCTGCTGATGCCCTACTGGATTGATGTCAAATGAGAAAGACGGCCTCACCGTTAGAATCCTGTTATGGTCTGTTGAAAATACGACATGAATAGACCTTGGACGTCGAGGAGCGCTCGGCCCGGACCATGACATTCAAAGTCGAAACCGCAACCTTAAACCGGAGGTTTGTATGTTCAAGTATCTCACAGGGTCCGTTCTGGTTCCTCTGCTGGTGTTCCTTGTCTGCCCGGTCGGCCTGGGGCAGATCGAGTTTCTGGTGGAGAAGCACGTTCTGGACAACGGACTGACCGTGCTCATATCCGAGGACCATTCCGCGCCGGTGGTCACCTTTCAGATATGGTATCACGTGGGATCGAAGAACGAAAGGCCGGGCATCACCGGGATATCCCACATGTGCGAGCATATGATGTTCAGGGGATCAGAAAAATACGGCCCGGAGGAACACTCCCGCATCATCCAGGCCAACGGAGGAATTGATAATGCCGGGACTTCCTTCGACTACACCTTTTACTATGAGAAACTCTCCAGTGACAAGCTGGAATTGGCGATGAGCCTGGAGGCGGAAAGGGTGAAGCATCTGACCCCGAAGGATGAGAACTTCCTTTCGGAAAGGGAAGTGATAAAAGAAGAAAGGCGCATGGCCATAGACAACTCGCCCTATGGAGCCGTATTCGAGCAGCTGCTCAATACCGCTTTCACGGCTCACCCCTATCAGTGGCACGTGATCGGCTTCATGTCGGATCTGGCCGCCATCAGCGTGGAGGATCTCAAAGAGTACTATGCCACCTACTACGTTCCCACCAACGCCACCGTGGTGGTGGTAGGGGATGTCAAGCCGAAAGAGGTAATGAAACTGATACACCGGTACTTCGACGACGTTCCTTTCCGTCCCGCCCCCAAGCAGCCTCCTACCGTCGAGCCCGAGCAGAGGGGAGAAAGGATTGCCTACGTACACAAACTGGGCCAGATGCCCGCATTCGCCGTGGGATACCGTATCCCCGAGTTCGGTCACCCCGACGTCTATCCCCTCACCGTGGCTGCCCGGATTCTCTTCAAAGGGCAAAGCTCCCGGCTGTACAGGAAGATGGTGTATGAAGACCAGTCGGCGTTGGGGGTTTCCGGAGACTGTTTCTCCCTGGAGGATCCCGGCCTCTTCTTCGCCTTCGCCGTAATGCAGCCGGGACAGACGGCCGAGGGGGGACAGGATACCCTGTTCAAGGAGATCGAGAGGTTGAAAAACGAGCCGGTGGAGCCAAACGAACTGGCCAAGGCCAAGAACCAGATCGAGGCCGAGTTCATCTTCGGACTTCAGTCGGTCAGCGCCAAAGGGGAGGAGATCGGATATTACCAGACCATACTCGACGACTATGCCAGACTTTTTGAAGAAGCCAACAAGTACCAGGCGGTCACCGCCGAAGACGTCATGCGGGTGGCCGGGAAGTATTTCGACAGCAAGAACAGAACCATATCCGTGCTTGTCCCGGAGATGCCTGAAGGCATGCCAATGCAGTAGCAGAGCGGTTTCTCCAAGTCGGTAACGAAACTGTCAAGATTGAAAAGGAGTCGAAAAATGAGGCTGAAGAATCTTGTAAGCGTTTTTCTGGTTGCCTTTCTCGTACTGTTGGTCTCCGGTGCCCTGATCTGCGCGAATGCGCAGGAGATAAAGCTCCCACCCATCAAGAAGACCAGCCTGGACAATGGCCTGAAGCTCATAGTGATCGAGCATCATGAGCTTCCGGTGGTCGCTTTCCGTCTGGTCTTGAGGTCGGGTTCCGCCTGCGATCCCGTCGGCAAAGCCGGCCTGGCTGATCTGGCTGCCGGGCTGCTCCGTAAGGGGACCAAGACCAGGACGGCCACCCAGATTTCCGAAGAGATAGACTTTGTGGGGGGAGGCCTGGGTGCCGGCTCAGGTCGGGATGCCACCTACGCTACCTGCCAGGTATTGACCAAGCATTTCGACGTGGGATTGGACCTGCTGACCGACGTAATCCTAAACCCCGTCTTCGCAGATGAGGAGATAGAGAGGCTGCGGAAGCAGACTTTGGCCGCGGTAAAACAGAAGAAGGATAACCCGGGAAGTGTTGCAGATGAGAAATTCGAGGAGTTTCTCTTCGGCGATCACCCTTACGGCAGACCCACCCAAGGCACGGAGGAGAGCATTCCGGCCATAACCAGGGAGGACATAGTCGGGTTTCACAAGACCCATTATGTGCCCAACAACGCCATACTTGCGGTGGTGGGAGACGTGAATGCCAAGGAGGCAGCGGATAAGGTCAGGGCAAAGTTGTCCGGTTGGGCGGGCGCGGAGGTGCCCGCGCTGATCGCAGCCGAGCCCCCGGCGGTGAAAGGATACCAGGTGTTGCTGGTGGACAAACCGGACCTGACCCAAACCTACATAAAGATCGGGCACCTGGGCATAGACCGAAAGAACCCCGACTATTTCCCGGTGAAGGTGATGAATTACATTCTGGGAGGAGGCGGGTTCGCCTCGCGAATGATGGATGAGGTCAGGTCAAAAAGAGGCCTCACCTATGGAATAGGATGCGGTTTCGACGAGAACAAGTTGAGAGGAGCATACAAGGTAAGCACCTACACGCAGAACGATTCCACCGCTGCCGCCATCGCCGCCATTATCGAGCAGATAAGAAGGATCAGGGCTGAACCGGTCACCGATACGGAACTGCAGGAGACCAAGTCGTTCTACACCGGATATTTCCCCCTGCGGTTTGAAACCCCCTCGCAGATCGCCACCCGGATTCTGGAGGTGGAGCTTTACGATCTGGGCGAGGACTATGTGAAGGATTACCGCAAAAACATAAATGCCGTGACCAAGGAAGAAGTTCTGAGAGTCGCTCAGAAGTATCTGGATCCGGAGAATCTCAAGCTGGTGGTGGTGAGCAAAGCCGAGGACGTCAAAGCATCGCTTGAACCGCTGGGAAAAGTGGAGGTGATTTCATTCTTGGATTGAGGTTGCACGCCGCCTGGCGAGGTGCTGCAATGGGCACAGATGGAAGGCGCCCCTTGCGGAGGACTTTGGTCGAGGAGTCGGCCGGTTTATCGGGCGAATAATTCGGCGTGACCACTTCGATGGCCTCTGACTCCACGCAGGTTGTCAGAGCAGTGGTTGGTGGGGCACAACCATTTGGAACATTTTTGAGGGGGAGCAAAGGTTATTCTTGCGCCAAGGGCGTTTTTTGTTATATTTGGTGGTTGCTGGCGATCGCAAGCAACGCGCTTCTCGGGAGTGGCGGAGACTTTATCGATGCCGGAGGTTTTTGATGCTTTCTACAACCGATTTTCGCAAGGGCCTGAAGATCAAGGTGGAAGGGGAGATTTTTTACATAGTGGATTTCCAGCATGGCCGGACTGCCCAGAGAAGAGCTCAGGTGAGGACCAAGCTGAAGAACATAAGAACCGGAGCGGTACTGGAGAGGACCTTCGCCTCCGGCGAGACCTTTGAGGAACCTGATTTCGAAGAGAAGAGCATGCAGTTTCTCTACTCTGCCGGAGACGAGTACCACTTCATGGACTCCAAGACTTACGACCAGATAAGCCTCACCGAAGAGCAGCTCGGGGACTACAAGTGGTATCTGAAGGAGAATTCCGAGTACAGGGTTATGTTTTTCGAGGGAAAGCCGGTGAACGTGGATTTACCTGCATCCATCGTGCTCAAAATCACCTCCACCGAGCCGGGCATAAAGGGTGACTCGGTCACCAACATCACCAAGGCCGCCACACTGGAGACCGGCCTGGAGGTGAAAGTGCCGCTGTTCATAAATGAAGGGGAATACGTAAAGATAGACACGCGCACGAATGAATACATCGAAAGAGTCCAGCAAAGGTAAACCGAATAGAGGCGGCGATCTGCCCAAGAGGAATCGGCGGGCCCGAAGAAGGCCCAGAAATCAAGCTCGCCGTGTGGCCGTCTCGGGTTGGATAGGAACGGACGAGTCCGGGAAGGGGGACTATTTCGGGCCTCTGGTCATAGGGGGAGTGCACGTGGAGTCGAAGGCCAAAACCGTACTGGAGAACCTAAAGGTCAGAGACAGCAAGAAGATCTCAGACAAGGTAATCAAGGATCTGGACTTCCAGATACGTTCCACCTGCACGTACTCGGTGGTGGTCATCGGACCGGAGAAATACAATCTGCTTTACGACAAAATGAAAAACCTGAATAAGCTCTTGGCCTGGGGACACGCCCGGGTCATCGAGAACATACTGTTACGGGTGGACTGCAAAAGGGCCGTCTCCGACCAGTTCGGGTCGGAGTCCTTCATAAAGAACGCCTTGATGAAGCTGGGGAAGCAGATAGAGCTGAAACAGACGCCGCGAGCCGAGGCGGATCTGGGTGTGGCCGCCGGCTCCATTCTGGCCCGGGCGGAATTCCTGAGAAGAATGGAAAGGCTGTCTCAGGAATGTGGATTCGAGCTTCCCAAAGGGGCCTCGGAGCACGTGAATTCGGCCGCCCGCACCATTCTGGGAAAGATGGGAAAGGACGCCTTGAACCGATTCGTGAAGCTCCACTTCAAGAACACCAGCAAGGTACTTGAGGATCAGCAGGAGCCGCCGCCGCTTGAGCAGGCCGCCACTCATCCGGACAATCCTTTCACCAAAGGCTCGCGCTGAATGGAAAGTGCGCACCCCTTGGCCCGGGATCGAAAAGCCGCGGCGCCCGACTGTTAAACGATTGCTTTCAGGTTGAAACGATCCGCATGATCCAGACGGAACAATCCTGCGCCCAGGCGTTGAAGGAGATAAGGGAGGACAACGTTTCGGGAGCGTCCGAGCTTTCGCGCAAGGCTGCCTCCGTTTTTGTGCTGTTTGCCTCCCAAGCCGGAACCGAACCAAAGGAAGAGTTCTTCCGGGCTCTGTTGAGGCTGGGAGCACATCTGGTGTTGGCTCAGCCGCACATGGCTTCCATATTCAATCTGACCAATTCCATACTCCACTCGGTGGAGGAGTCGCTCCCGCTAAACACCCCCGGCCAGCTGGCGGAGCTGACCAGACGGAAGGCGGAAGCGTTCATCCAACATTCTCTGGGTGCGGTTCAACTTATAGCAGAAAACGGAGAGGCTCTGGTGCAAGAAGGCTCAAGGGTCCTCACTTTCTCTGCCTCCGGATCCATACTCGCCATCCTCAAGAAGGCTAAAGAGAAAGGGAAATCGTTCCAGGTGGTGGTGGGTGAGTCCCGCCCCATGCTGGAGGGACGGCTCCTGGCCAGGTTTCTGGGCAATGCCAGGATACCGGTCACCTTGGTAGCGGATGCCGCCCTGGGGCTTTTCGCCCAAGACGCAGATCTGTGTCTGGTGGGGGCGGACTCCGTTTCAGAGGAGGTATTCGTCAACAAGGTTGGAACCTTCTACCTGGGCCTTCTTTCCAGGGAGCACGGAGTGCCCCTTTACGTGGCATGCGAGAGAGGCAAGTTCATATCCAGCAGCTGGCGTCTTCCTTCCTCCATCCAGGGTGACCCCAAAGAGATTCTTGACCAGGAGCTGTTGAACGTTAGTGCCGAGAATCCGTATTTCGAGGAGATACCGCTCTCCTTCTGCCAGCAGGTGATAACCAACCAGGGCTTCATCCCTCCTTCTGATATCCCCGGTTACATCCGAAAGACCAGACTGAGCAGGAAACTAATGGAGTTGATAAAGAAACCTCCTTCCCCTCAATCCTCCGAATAGCGAAACCAGAGCCTTTGGTTACCGGTTCAGTCACACAGGCCAAGTTCACGCATCTTACAGTTGGTCCCGCGTGAATTCGGGAGGACAGTTTCTCTTGATCTGATACACTATGACAGAAAAAAAAACAAACGAGCTGGAAGTGCTATTCGTGTGCACCGGGAACACCTGCCGCAGTCCCATGGCACAGGGCATCCTCAAGAAGATGCTGCGGGACAACCAGATAGAAGGCGTGAGGGTGGCTTCCGCCGGGACGTACGGGCTTCACTGGGCTTGTGCTTCTCCTCTGGCCTTACAGGTGGCCGGAGCTTACGGGGTCGACCTCTCACCGCATCGGTCGCGAGAGCTGAGCGAAGAGATGATCAAGAAGGCGGATCTGATTCTGGCCATGTCGCAACAGCACCTGGATCACATCCGACAAAGCGATCCTGAGGCGGTGGATAAGACTTATCTCCTGAAGGCTTTTCCCCGGCGGGATGCCGCGTCAAACGAAGATCGTAAAGCGGGCGTCTTGTCTATCAAAGACCCTGTGGGTGGCAGCCTGGAAGATTATGAGAAAGCCTTCTTTGAGATCGAGGAGGAGCTGATCAGGATATTTCCGGAGCTTCTGCGACTGGCGGGTAAAAGCTGATCTGAAATCACAAACGAGTCGGGCGGGTAAATCCGAGCGCTTACCCGGAGGTTCCGTGACGCTCTTGAACTTTATGAGCTGTGCACTCTTCAGAGCTCTACTTTTGTTCATCACCATCCTGTCAACCGGCCTGTTCTTGGGCAAGGTGATGTCGGGAGCCAAATCTGGGCAGACCGTCGGCACAGGCTCATCCCCGGCCGAGTCGGTCGGGATGGTGGATACCGCAGAGCTGGGCGATCTCCCTCTCAAGCCGCCGGAGGCTGAGATAAAACTCCGGCCGCCGGAGCAAGGAAAGCTGAAACGGGTGGTCTCCAACCGCGCCTTCGGCGTGGGAGAGCGACTTGTCTTTTCCGTAGGGTGGGAGTTCATCAACGCCGGCACGGCGGTAATGGAGATACCCGAGACCAGCAAAATCGACGGCAGGAAATGCTACCACATCGTCTCCACGGCAAAATCAAACAAGTTTTTCTCCGTTTTCTTCAACGTCGACGACAGGGTGGAATCCTTTATGGACGTGCACGGACTTTACTCTCTGCGCTATGACAAGCGCCTGAGGGAGGGGAAATTCAGGGCGGACGTATCCATGGTCTTCGATCAGAAAAATCATCTGGCCATATACGACGACGGAAAGGACACCTT
>CAYFQZ010000485.1:0-7677 GCA_964345305.1 uncultured Ignavibacteria bacterium
GGATCAGGGAGCTGACAAAACCTAGCTTAAGTTGGATCCTTCCTGTTTAAGTTTGGTTCTTCTAGAAATCAAAGCCCAACTTGAAATAGAACTTGTCCCATTCATCCGTGGCCACGCCGTAGGCGAACTCAACGGGCCCCAGAGGGGTATCCAGGGCCAGGCTGCTGCCGAAGGCGTACTTCAGATTCTCGAACTTGATACTCTCCAGCTTGCTCCACACTTGCCCCATGTCGTACCGCAGGATCCAGTACAGCCTGCGAAAGAACCGGAAGCGCAGGCCCAGGCTGCCCAGGAACATCTTGTCTCCTTTCAGCTCCTCGTCGAACAGCCCGTAAAAATCACCGCGTCCTCCCAGGGTAAATTTCTCGCTGATGGGGACGGTTCCATCCGAGGCGCCGAGGGCGATCTTGGGGTGAAAGTTGACCCTTCGATGCAAAGGAAAGTAAGACTCCAGCGAGGTGAAAGCCTTTCGATAGACGATATCGCCTCCCAGGATATCACCGGCCAGCTCCGCGTAGAGATGGTGATACTTGCCTTCATGGGGAAAAGGGTATTTGTCAAAGGTATCCACCAGCGATCTTATAATCAGACTGCGGATATTGTAAGACCCTTCCAGGGCTGCGTCTTCAACCTTGACTCCCTCCGCCCTGGTCTCGACCGAGATGATTCCCAATCTGGAGATGTGCTGTCCCAGGGAGAAGCTGGCCCCGTATCTGCTCTGGGAGAAATCATCGGTCTTCTCGTGATCCTCGTACATCCTTCTGTCGTCGATCTGATAGTAGAGGTTGAGCTTATAGGTGAGGTAGGTCTTGAAGATTCGATCGGCTTTGAAATTCAACTTGTAAAGCTGCTTTCTCTCGCCGTACTGTAGGTGAGCTGTGACCCGGTTTCCGATTCCGAGCACATTCGCATCCACAAACTGCAAAAAGCCCTCGGTCCTGTACTCGTCGTCAAAGTGGGCCCCTATGCGCACGATGCTGAACTTCTTCTCCTTGACTTTCAACTTCAGAACGACTCCCTCATTGGCCAGATGCGTGGAGAAGTTGACATTCTCGAAAAGCCCTGTATTGTGAATGTTCGAGATGCCCGAGCTGATCTTTCCGGAGTTGAACGGCGTCCCCGCCTTCTGCGGCAGATTTCTCAACACCATCCAGTCCCTGGTACGCCGGTTCCCAAGAAGGTCGATGCGCGATATCACGCCTTCATTTATCCTGACGGTCAATTTGCGGGAATCCGAGTCGTATTCCACCCGGTCCACGTGCGCCAGATTGTATCCTTCTCCATGATACAGGTGTGTAACCGAATCCAGAGCCGCCTGCAACCATCTGCGGCTGAAAACGTCCGAGGGATGAAAGTCGCTTCGCCGATAGAGGAGCGAATCGGAGTATATGCTGTTGCCCAAGAAAACGAGGCTATCCACAGGCGGGTTCTCGGAGACACAAAAGCACAGGGAATACTCACCGGGTGTCATGTTGTGCAGCGAGGCGTACACGTCGGAGAAATATCCGCTGGCATACACCTGCTCCAGATCAGCCTTAATCTGTGCTGCGGTTGCCCACCACTCAGGCCGGATGGTGGTGAGAGTTCGAATCACGTCTGTGGCGATCCTCCGGTTTCCACGAAAATCTACTTCACAGATCTTAAACTCGGGCGACTTGGATTCAAGGCTTCGAGATTCGCTTCGGGAGATCGTTTCCCAAACCCGGACAAGCAGGGATTCGGCAGTGGCCTCTCCCAGGGCGATCAGCTCCGAGGTTCGACCGAAATCGACGGAAGAGAAGCCGGACAGCTCCGGGGTGATCACAAGATCGGCTTTGGCCAACGCCTCCCGCTGTGTTCGCAGCGACATGATGCTGGTGGCCTGATTGGCCACGTCCAGGGGAGTTTTCATTTTGTCGGCCGGAAGCAGCGCAGAGACGGTATTGACGACTATCACCACGTCCGCCCCCATCTCCCTGGTCACGTCCACAGGTATGGGGTCTACCAGACCTCCGTCCACCAGAAGACTGTCTCCCTTCTCGACCGGGCTGAAGGCAAGGGGAATGGTCATGGTTGCCCTCAAAGCCTGCGCCAGATCCCCGGAATCCAGGATTACCCTCTCCCCGCTGACCAGATCCGTGGCCACCGCTCGAAAAGGGATTCGCAGATTGTCGAAGCTGGAATAGGGTTCCCTGAACCATCTGGAGGTCAGCTTTGCTCGCATCGTCAGGCCGGCAAAGAGATTGGTCAGCTTTTGGCCGGAGGTGAGGGCGGTAGGTATGTGAGGCTTGATGCCATCCAGGCGGAACTGAAAAAGCGAGCCCTCCTTCTCCTCCCTCTGAGAGAGAAACAGGGACAGGCGAGTGGGGCTGTCGGATAGAAGATCGTTCCAGTCAATATCCAGAGCTATCCTCTGCAGCTCCTCAGCCGAGTAGCCGGCGGCATAAAGCCCCCCGATGATTCCCCCCATGCTGGTGCCGGCGACAAAGTCGATGGGGACATTCTCTCGTTCGAAGACCCTCAGTATCCCGATTTGAGCGAGCCCTCTGGCACCTCCTCCGGATAGAGCCAGACCGACCTGCGGCCTTTCGGGCACGATCTTAAGAGGAAAGGTGATCTGATCTGACCGGGGCTGCAGGAAATCCAGCCGAATCTCGAGACTGTCGGGCGCTCTGGGCACGTCTGACCAGGCCGGCACTGAATTGACCAAGCCTAAAAGAACCAGAAGCACCCCGACGGATATTGCACCAGAGAGTCTCATGGCATCACCGCCGAAAATATGGACATAACGACTCCGAAAAGCAAGACAATTGTAGAAGCAGCAACCGCGACATGGCAGCTCGGGCCTATGAGATGACCGGCGTCCGACATTTTCAGCTTGATTTCGGAAAGAATATTCGCTATCAAGTAGTCGCCCGACACATCTGACGCGCTGAGCGGGCATTGCAGGAACGCGTTTAGCTGAAGGAAGTCTCCTTGTGAGGCTCCGGAATGACACGAGGTACCGCTGCTCCCCTTTGTTGTCCCTGTGGATGCAGATCTCCCGCGGGGCTGCCGGTTTTTTAGAATTTTCAGCCCGTTGGGGTGTAGTGATAATAGAAAAAGGAGGCTCGCGTGGTGAAACTCTGCAGGAAGGGGACGGGCCAGTGCCTCGGAAGAATCGACGAAGACCAGTTGCAGTTCTTGATTGAAAATCTGGAAGAGGAAACCTTGACCGATACCGACTACCACATTAACCGGGCCACGCTTGATCTTCTGAAAGAGAAGGGGTTGGGCCAAAACCTGGCCGGACTGATCGAAGGTGCTAATGGCGAGAGCGATGACGTTGAGATCCGGTATAAGCGAGCCCAGGACAAATCTCACCCTGCTAAGGAGGCGCAAAGATGGGCGTAAAGATTTGGTGGATATGGATGGCTATAGCCGCGTTCTTCATCGTTGCCGAGATATTCACGATGGGGTTTGCACTCTTGTGGTTTGGAGTTGGGGCCGCCGTAGCAGGTGTTCTGGCTTTCCTGGGCCTGGGTGTGGGGTGGCAACTGGCAAGCTTCATATTGGTCTCGGGGGTGCTCTTTGCGGTTTCAAGAAGGTTTGCCGAGCGGTTCACCAAGAAGCAGCCGCCGGGAGTGGGCGCGGATCGTTTCATTCACAAAAACGGCGTGGTGACAGAGGAGATCGACAACTTTAAGAACACGGGACGCGTCAGAATCGGAAAAGATGAATGGAGAGCAGACGGCGACACGGATGAGGTCATTCCACAGGGAAAGATGGTGGAGGTGGTCCGGGTGGATGGAACGCATTTGGTAGTCAGACTCTTAAAGAAAGGAGAATAAAATGCCAATAGTACTTCTCATTGCAGCGGTCGTTGTATTCATAATTGTTGCCAGCGGGATAAAGATCGTCCGACCCTGGGAGAAAGGGTTGATAGAACGCCTGGGGAAATATCAACGTACCGCCGACAGCGGGTTGACCGTTATCGTTCCTATCCTGGAGAGAATGCTCAAGGTGGACATGCGAGAACAAGTGGTGGACGTGCCTCCGCAGGCGGTGATCACCAAGGACAACGTGGTAGTAGAGGTGGATGCGGTGATCTACTACGAGGTCACCGACCCGGTAAAGGTCACCTACAACGTGGCTCACTACTATACCGCGGCCACCAAGCTGGCGCAGACCAATCTGAGGAACCTGGTAGGTGATATGGCCCTGGACGAATCGCTTACCTCCAGAGAGGTGATAAACACCAAGCTTCGTCAGATCCTGGACGATGCCACGGACAAATGGGGTACCAGAGTCACGCGTGTCGAGCTTCAGAGGATCGAGCCGCCACGGGATGTCACCGAGGCCATGCATCGGCAGATGAAGGCAGAGCGTGACAGGCGAGCCATGATCCTGGAGGCGGAAGGTCACAAGCAGTCGGCCATCCTCAAGGCCGAAGGACGGGCAGAGGCCATAAAGAAGGTAGCCGACGCCGACAAGTACCAGAAGTTGACGGTAGCCAAGGGAGAGGCAGAGGCCATTCAGACCGTGTTCGGAGCCATACATGAGGGAAGACCAACAAACGACCTGATTGCTATCAAGTATCTTGAGGCCTTGCAGAAGATTGCTGACGGTCAAGCCACCAAGGTGTTCCTGCCCTTCGAGGCCTCAGGCATCATGGGAAGCATCGCCGGCATCGGCGAACTTCTGAAGGAGAAGATTCCTTCCGGTGGACACAAACAGACACAGGAAGCTTGATCCGGATTCGGCTGACCAGAAGAGGCTGTTTTCGGCCATCGCTGGCAGCTATGACTTCCTGAACCATCTGCTCAGCTTCAACGTCGACCGGGCGTGGCGCAGCCGCTTGGTGAGACTCGCCGGGGTAAAACCCGGCGAGCGCATTCTGGACGTTTGCACGGGTACAGGCGATATTGCCATCCGGTTCGCTCAGACCGACGGTATCGGCGAAATCTGGGGAGTCGACCAATCGGAGGAGATGCTCAGCGTGGCAAGACGAAAGATCGCCGGCAGCCCATTCGGGCGAAAGATGAGGCTGTTGCAAGCGGACGCGCTTCGCCTCCCGTTTGAGAATGGCACCTTTGACGTGGTCAGCGTCGGATTCGGCCTGAGGAATATCGGTCAACACAGGGAAGGAATCTTTGAGATGGTTCGCGTCCTTAAGAAGAACGGGCGCCTTCTCATACTTGAGTTTTCCCCTCCGGAGGGGAGCCTCTTCGGTGCAGTCTACCGATCGTACCTGAATACGATAATCAGGGTCGTGGGAGGAGTGGTCTCAGGTTCGGCGGATGCCTATCGCTATCTATCCGCATCAATAGACAACTTCCCGAAACCAGAAAGAATCTTGGAGCTTATGCAGGCAGCAGGATTACGGAAACTCCGCTCTGAAAAACTGACCGGCGGAATAGCTTACATATACCGAGGTGATGATTGACCGGGATACTATGGCCCGTTACTGCGCCTCGCATGAACGTCGTCTTTCGTTCCGGCGGGAGCGCACGTAACCCAGATACCGCTTCTCCCCCTCGCAAAGTCCAAACACATCAGATAGCGAAAAGACCCCCATATGGGTGGCTTCTCCGGTTTTTGGCGGACGAAATTGGCGCAATGAATTTCAATAAGCTATGCCTATGTCGGCGGCTGACTTCAAGATCAAGATACAGTTTTCCTTCAGCCAAACATTGTGCGCAATGTGCGCTTTGTTGTTGAAGACGGGTTCAGCATCGAACCACTGGCGTGCTGGGATATGGAAATACAGTTACTGAAGGACATCGTTATCATAGTTGGACTATCGATTGCCGTGATCTTCATATGTCATCGAATTCGACTCCCCGCAATCGTAGGATTCCTCCTGACCGGGATATTGGCAGGACCTCACGGATTGGGGTTGGTAAAAGCGGCTCAGGAAGTTGAAATCTTGGCTGAGGTCGGAGTGGTGTCGCTGCTTTTTACGATTGGAATCGAGTTCTCGCCTAGAAGCCTGCTGCAAATCAAGAAATCAGTCCTGATAGGCGGCTCGCTTCAGGTGTTGCTGACTGTTTTGGTCACTTTTGCCGTAGCCAGGCAACTCGGTCAGCCCTTTGGTGAATCGATCTTTATGGGATTTCTTATATCCCTCAGCAGCACGGCCATTGTGCTCAAGCTCATCCAGGAAAGGGCTGAAGTCGACAGCCCCCACGGACGAACTGCTCTTGCGGTCTTGATCTTCCAGGATGTCATTATTGTACCAATGATATTGGTCACGCCTCTACTGGCTGGAGCAGCAGGGAATTTGGGCGAATCGCTTTTCTTTCTTGCGGCCAAAGGGATTGGCATCATTCTGCTGGTGATGGTCGGTGCTAAATGGATTGTGCCGCAGGCGCTATATCAAGTCGCCCGGACGCGAAGCCGAGAACTTTTCTTGTTGAGCGTTGTGGCAATATGCCTCGCAGTTGCGTGGCTGACTTCCAGTGCAGGACTTTCCCTTGCCCTGGGTGCATTCTTGGCAGGCTTGATCATTTCCGAATCCGAATATAGCCATCAGGCCTTCGGCAACATCTTACCCTTCCGGGATCTCTTTATGAGTTTCTTTTTTGTCTCCATTGGCATGCTGTTGGATGTCGGTTTTCTTTTCCGGCAGCCAATGCTGATTGTGCTGATTGCTCTGGGCGTGTTGGCCATGAAAACCATCATCGCCGGCTCTGTAGCCGTTCTGTTGGGATTCCCACTTCGATCTACGATTTTGGTCGGGTTTGCACTCAGTCAGGTTGGTGAATTTTCTTTCATTCTATCTAAGACCGGCGTTGAACATGATCTGCTTCCTGCGAACATCTTTCAGTTGTTTATGTCCGTTTCTGTGGTGACCATGGCGGCGACACCCTTCGTTATAGCCCTGGCGCCTCGTATGGCAGATCTTGTCTTGCGGTTGCGGATGCCGAGAAGATTAAAATCGGGCCTGTATCCCGTGCGAGAGAAGAAAGTGGTGGGAAAAAAAGACCACCTTATTATCGTTGGCTTCGGAATGAATGGCAGAAATGTAGCACGAGTCGCCAGGGTAGCAGGCATTCCCTATGTGGTCATTGAAATGAATCCCGAAACGGTAAGGAGCGGACAAGCAGAGGGCGAGCCGATTTATTATGGCGATGCAACCGAGGAGGCGGTACTTCAGCACGCACATATCAAAGATGCAATGGTTCTGGTTGTGGCAATCGGCGACCCTGCTGCTACCCGGCGAATCGCTGAAGTCTCTCGGAGACTTAACCCAAAAGCTCATTTGATCGTACGAACGCGTTATTTGCAGGAGATGAAGCCACTGTATAAGTTAGGGGCCAATGAAGTCATTCCTGAGGAGTTTGAGACGTCGGTGGAAATCTTTACTCGGGTTTTGGCGAAATATCTTGTTCCCCGAGACGAAATCGAGAGACTTGTCGCTGAAGTGCGATCAGATGGTTACGAGATGTTTCGAAGCCTTTCCAAAGAGTCGGTCTCTTTTCCCGACTTGAAACTCCAGCTTCCAGATGTTGAGGTCAGCGTGCTTCGGGTCGATCAAGGATCACCTTTGGCCGGAAAATCGTTGGCTCAAATTCAGTTGAGGAAAGAATATGAAGTTACCGTGTTGGCAATACGCCGGGACTCACGAATACTGACGAGCCCATACGGAGACATACGACTCACTGCTAACGATGCGCTTTTTGTCCTCGGACCGCCAGACAAAATTGCGGTGGTCGC
>CAYFQZ010000486.1:0-1660 GCA_964345305.1 uncultured Ignavibacteria bacterium
TGGATGGATTCGTAGTCATAGATCGCAGCCGAGAACTGGTAGATGCCGGGCAACAACGGCAAAGCATCCACCTTGTAGTCAATGAAACCTTCTCCCTCGATATGGTCAAGATCATAACCAGAGAGCCTGGTGTTCGGCCCGTTGATGTGGACCCCATCGCTTCGATAGATGGCCACACCAAAGGTGGGTCTATCAAGCCTCTCATAGGCTCGATATTTGATTCTGGCCACCAAGGTCTCGCCTGTCCTGAATGTCCGGCGCGGATCGCCTTTCCCGTCCAGAAACTCCACTCCCAGTATCTCAGCTTCACCGGTGCCCCAACGTCGGCCTTCATCGGTGATACAAGGCCTAAACTCTGAACGTCCCACCTCCAGGCCAGCCAGCACTGCACTGCAATATTGCGTTGCGATCTCGCGGGCCGCGCCCTGCGCCCTTACCTGGCCATGATCCAGCCAGACGACCCGCGAGCAGAGCTTTTGCACAGCATCCAAGTCATGCGATACAAGGACTATTGTAGTCCCTTCTTGCTGCAATTCGGTGATCTTGTCCCAGCACTTGATCTGAAAAGTCATGTCGCCCACGGCCAGGACCTCGTCAATCAGCAGAATCTCGGGCTCAAGATGGACGGCAATGGCAAAGCCAAGTCGGACATACATCCCGGCCGAGAAGTGTTTCACCGGGGTGTCAATGAAATCCCCCAGGCCTGCGAAGGCTACAATCTGGTCAAGCTTCCGTGTAATCTCTTTTCTGCCAAGCCCGAGGATCGAACCGTTGAGATAGATGTTTTCCTCACCAGTAAGGTCGGGATGAAATCCGGCCCCCAGCTCCAAGAGAGCAGAGACTTTTCCCTTTGTCTTGATGGAGCCTGCCGTAGGCTCAAGGATACGGGCAATCAGCTTGAGAGCCGTGCTTTTACCCGAACCATTGGGGCCGATGAACCCAACTGTCTCCCCTGGCTCAACGGTAAAGCTGACGTCCTGGAGAGCCCAAAGCTCTTCAGACGAACCACGGCGTCGGGGGTCGAAAAATCTGAGCACCATTTCCTGAAAGGAGTGAGGGCGCTCGTGTCGAAGGGTGAAGCGTTTTGAGACGTTGGCAAATCGAACGGTTGACATTCCCATCATCTTCCTGTCAACATGACCTCAACACAGAGGGCGACGCTGGGGTCTTGACCAGGTTGATAACTATGCTATACTACATTCGGACCTGCTGCTGCAAAAAGGAGCTCTTTCAGTGATGATAACCAGAGAAACGCGCATCCTGGCCCTGATCACTCTTCTTTACCTAGCACTGGCTGTGGCCTATAGCATCGTCGTGCCCTTGTGGGAAGCCCCCGACGAGCCTTCGCATTTTCTATATGTGCGCTATCTGGCCCAAAATGGGTGCCTGCCCTCACCAACTCACTACGGCGAAGACATCGCCGGCAGCTTTGAAGGTGATTACATACTGTCCATTTATGAATGGCATCATCCCCCCCTGTACTATTTGCTGGGTGCTTTGGCCTTACGGGCGGTCGAAACTCAGCACAAAATATCGGCGTCCTATGTCTTCCCCCCCATCGATCCTGACCTCGCCTATCAGGATAGTCTCTTCGTTCACCAATCGAAGGGCCCCCTTGACCTCGATGAAGACGAACTGGGCCCCCGGCTGCTGCGCTTGC
>CAYFQZ010000487.1:0-7527 GCA_964345305.1 uncultured Ignavibacteria bacterium
ACGCCCGCGGCATAATCGCTATCCCCAGTGGCGGCGACCTGGCCCCGCACGCCCAACCATCCGCCTTCGAAATCGCCTCCTATTCCATAGTGGTCTTGCGGGGCAGACCTGCCGTAGACTGCCCGGGCGTCATAGGCTCCTGTGCCAACATATTCCGCTTTGACAACATTCGCATCGTTAGAGGGAGAGGAGCCGGCGAAGCTTCCAGCATACAGATTCTCGGCAGGCGCCTCTGCGTGAAACTTGGCGTCGGGATCGACCATCCCGATTCCGACCTGCTCGGTGGAACCGTCGACCAGCAAGAAAGGCGCGTCTCCGTTCGTCACGTAAAGCCCGCCAGGTTCACCCTGCAGCAGGCTTCCGATGACCAGATCACTGTGAAGGTGAATCGAGCCGAAGACATTACCGCCCGTGGCACCGTCGAGGGTGGCCACCCGATAGGCCCAGGGCACGGTCACCAGCCTGTTCCGGGGAGCGATTTCAGGATCGACGCCGATCTGAATACCTAACCATCGGAAGTCGTCCCTGAAAACGGTATCGACAATTGGACTTCCTTCCGATCCCAACAGGACATTGAATAGCCCGTTGTTGACCACCACGCCGGTGTGAGTCTCGGTCCACCAGACAGTCCCGGTCTCGGACGAATCGTCGTAGATGGTAAATGTCATGTTGATGACCGTATCCAGCGGTGCCCCTCCGGCGTCAGTAAGATGCCCCTGGTAGTGGATCATACTGGGAACACCAGCACTGACAGCAGCTGTCAGCGCCGAAAACACGACGCCCATGGCAGCTATCAATGAAACGATTCGTTTCATGATACTCCTCCTCTGCTTGGATTAGGAAACCTTGGACTGTTTTTGTCGGTTTGTCTGAATATAAGTACTCCCCTGCACCTTCAAGTAAAACTCTGGGGGCAAGCATACTAAGCAGCCAGCATGCTTTAGTCCAGTTTTACAAACAGGGCGGATAAGTTCCCTTTGCGCGTAAAATACAGTCACAAAGCCCTTTTGTCAAGCACAATCTGCTGTTATCCCTTGTCTCTCTTGTCATTCGCCAGCTTCTACCCTGGATTGACAAAACTCATATCGCTACCCTGGAAATTTGAAGACTTGATATCAGTACTCCTCGCCTGCCTTGCGCCAGTCGCTGGCACGACGGGACAAGAGTGAGAAGTGTCAGGATAAGGTGAGTTACTAACTTGTAGGGCCTCCCGAACGTGGGTGAGTGGATGGGGGGCTTTCACATCGCAGGGGCTGCATGCCTCCCTCAAGATCCCACGAGGGCGCATAAAAGAAGCCCCAGCTTGGCGTAAGCTGGGGCCTTTGCGCACATGGCAGAATGACGCGTTAAACAAGAACTAACAGGATGGTGGCGGTCCGTCTTTTAGTATGAAGTTGACCAGATAGACAACATCTCCCACATCCAGCACCCCGTCACAGTTGGAGTTCCCGGCTTCCAGAGGACTCGGACACGGGCCTTGCTTGTACAGGTAGTTTACCATGTAAACCACGTCCTCAAGGTTGATGACTCCGTCCCCATTGGCGTCGCCGCGGAGAAAGCCTCCGAGAAAATCCTGCCAGAAACCCGAATTTGTGCCAAAGGACGGCGAAGTGCCCGGACCGACCGCAGTCTGTCCCACCGTTCCGCACGTATAGTAATCAGCTTGCGGGCCCAACAGGAAGGTCACGTTGCCGGCTCCGCAGTTGCCTCCGGTGCACACCACCTGCCATTTGATCTGTCGACCTTTGTCGCGAACGGCAGGTCCAGCAAGTAACTGACTATCTTCGAATTTAGTCGGACTGATATTTCCTGCTGAGTTTCCGTGCGTGGAACTAGGGACAACAGTCTTGATTTCTTTCTGTTTTCCGGTGACCGTTTCTTTGCTCTTTTCCGTAAGGGGTTTCTTTTTGAAACTGCTCGTTTGCCCTGCCTTTTCCGCGACGCTTTCTTCGGCTCTGGCGGTCTCTATGGCGGTGCATACAGCAACAGAGAGCAAGATCAGAGCCAGTGTGACCGCAAAGAATAATCCCGGTCCAGCTCGCCCTCTGTACCGCTTCTCATGTTTACTTGATCTGTCTTGTCTCATGATCATTTCCCTCTTGTTCTCGCACCTCATCTATTCGCCGGTTCCCACAACGCGTGCTGACTATTCTTGCTCTGTTCTTTGGTCGCTTTTCGCCTGGAGTTTTTCTTCCATCCGTTTGTGGCGTTCATAATGAATGCCGTATTCCTCACCAAGGCCATAAGCTTCGGGATGCAGATACTTGCCCCTCTCTTCGGGTGGCTTGTCAACTTCCACCCGGATTCTGTTGGAATCGGCGAACGGGTCTTTTCTGATGCCGGTAACCTGCCAGGAAATCTTCATGCCGGGCTTGCCGCCCGCGATGGAAAACCTGTTGCCGGATATCTCCTGTGCAACGTATACCGGGGCAAACCCGCCAATGCAGGTAAGCTGGTACCTGAAATCCTTATTGACCGTTTCGAAGTAATCGGGAAGCTCAACTACCGCTTCTCCATTGGCATCAAGCGCCACCACGCCGTCGTAAACGTTCTTCATGTCGGGAGACTCCACAAAGGAGTGATAGAGGTATCTGTTTTCGGGGTCAAGAGGATGGTCTATCCAGAAACCACCACAGCCTTTGCTTATTGAGCCGCTAACCCGGACATTTCCCACGAAATACCCTGCCCAGTTGGTGCCGGAATTGCCGGTGGAGCCGTAGATGCCGTAGCTGGTTCCGAAATTATCGCCCTCGGTGTGTCCCCAGACGCCGTAGTTTTCCACTCCACCGTGGCCGTGCGCCTGCACGCCAACATTGGTAGCCGGGCCCGTGGCGGACGCCTGGACCCCCATGTTCCAGTTTAACCCTCCGCCACCGGAAACAAGACCGCGTACCCCCGCGTAAGCTTCGCCGCCCGTAGGTAAGACTTCTCCGTGTACTCCAGCATAGCCTCCCTGGAAATATCCACCATAACCGTAGAAATCCTCCGGGGCACACTTGCCAAAGACTGCTTTGGCATCGTAGCTGCCCGTGCCGGTAAATTCGGAGCGCACTACCTGGGTGGCGGCACTCAGATGGTCAGATGTGAACTCCCCCGAGCGAGTGTCCGACGATTCAACCTGAAGCTTACCCGTAACAGCGAGATCTCCACTGGCGCCGTCAGCAACAATGACAGGAGAGATCCCATCCGTCACCTCGAGCCGGCCCGCATCTCCTCCATACTCGCCTACGGTTAGTGTTCTGTGGAGACGAACATCACCGAAGACGTCGCCACCCGAGGCACCGTTAAGGGTTCCGACCGTGAAGGCATAAGGCACGGAGAGCAGCCTGGTTCTGGGATAAATCTCCGGATCGAAGCCGACCTGGATACCCAGAAACCTCTGAGGGTCAATGGGAATACCCATCACGGTGTCGGGGATCGGTATTATTGATCCCAACTGGACGTGGAACAAACCATTGATAACATCAACCATCTGGGTCTCACTCCACCAGACCCCTTTTCCGGTTGAATCATCGTAGATGGTGAAGGTCATGTCGATGCTGGTATCCAGCGGCGCTCCCTCCGAATCGCTCAAGTGCCCCTGATATTGCATTTGACGGGGAACCTGAGCTGTCGCGATCGACGGGACTATCAGAAGCACAATCGCAACAGCAACCACCGCTGAGGCCATCCGCTTCACGGTAACCTCCTGTGTTTAGGTTGAAAAACAGTTATGAAAATGTTTTTTTGCGGGAAAACGGCACCTCTCCGAGCAGAGGTGCTCTTCAGTTTAGCTTCCTGGACAATAATGACAAATATCCGTTGACGTTTAACATACACTCCACGCCTACTTTTGTCAAGAAGAATATGGCGTCATCCTGCTCCCTGTCTTCTCCTTCGGGCCTTCCCCTCTGCGATTCCGCGCTGGCTCTGAGGTTGCAGAGGGTCCACTCCAGCGACCTCTTTTTTCTTGACAAGGTCTGCGCAGGCGAGGTATATTTATAGTATTCAAATAGCGGGGTTTCTCCCTACCTTTTCGGAGCGCCTATTTGATGAGAAGATTACTGAAGTCGGCTCTTCTGTGTTTTAGCCTGATCTGGCTCCTGCCGATCGTAGCTGCGCCATCCGAATCGTGGAGAGAACTTCTCGATCGGGCGGATTCCCTTTCCAACGCCGCCAATTACGACTCCGCCCTGATTCTCGGCACCCTCGCCTTGGAGCGAGCTGAGGCTGAATTCGGCTATTCCGACACTGCGGTCGCCCATGCTCTGGATGCACTCGGTGCTTATCACTATCACCAGGCTGACTACGATAACGCTGAGCGAGTCTGGAACCGGGCCTTACAGATAAGAGAAGACGCACTCGGTTCCGAGCACAGTCTTGTGGCAAAAACCCTGCACAATCTGGCCACGCTTTATGACGATCAGGGCAAATATGCAGAATCCGAGCCTCTTCATCAGCGGGCACTGACCATCCGCGAGAAAGTCCTCGGTCGCCATCATCAGGACGTGGCGGCGAGCCTGGTGAATCTGGGGAACCTGTACTATCATCAAGGTAAATACCGGGAGGCGACACGGTACTGCAAACGGGCACTGGCCATATTCGAGAAGGCTCTGGGGCCGGATCATCCCAACGTAGCTTCCAGCGCTCTTAACCTGGCAGACCTCTACTATGAGCAGGGCAATTATCATGAGGCCGAACCGTCCTACAAGCGGGCTTTGGATATTGCGGAAAAGAGCTTCGGCTCCGAGCATCCCTATGTTGCAATATGTCTGAACAATCTCGCCAATCTTTATTATGAGCAGGGAAATTACGAGGAATCGGAAAAGAACCATAAGCAGGCGCTGAATATCTTCGAGGAGGCCCTTGGACCCGATCATCCTTACGTCGGGTACAGTATGAACAGCCTGGGAGACCTGTACCACAGGCAGGGAAGATACGGCGAGGCTGACCAGTGCTTCAAACGTGCGCTTTCGGTCAATGAAAAGACGCTGGGAGCCGATCACCCCGAGACGGCCTACAGCTTGAACAAACTGGCAGACCTGTACGGAGATCAAAACAAACATGCCGAGGCTGAGCCGCTCCTGGAGCGGGCATTGACCATCTTCAGAAAGGCGGTGGGAGAGGATCACCAGGACGTTGCCATGGGCCTTAACAATCTGGCTAATCTCAGACGAGATCAGGGAGGATACGCCGAGGCCGAAACCCTATACACCCAGGCGCTGCAGGTCTTCGAAAAAGCGCTGGGACCGTCCCATCCCAAGGTAGCGCTGTGCCTGGAGTCGTTCAGTCTATACTATCGATTGAAAGGTGATCTGCAAAAGGGCCTGGACATGGCCAAGCGCGCGTTCGAAATCAGAAGGAAGAATTTCCGCGATGGCTCCTCGGTGATGTCGGAGAAGGATGCCCTCAACTACTCTCAATTCATGCGAAATTCAGCCAACAACTTCTTGTCCGCTTACTTCGACATGAACGGCGACGACAGGCGGCTTGATTACGATGCGGCAGACGTGATGTTCTCCGTCAAGGGACGAGCCTCCGAGGCGGTCCTCGTGCGGGCCCGGGAGATCATCATGCTGGACCAGCTGGGGGCAATGGCCGACTCCCTGCGCTACGCACGTACCTTTCTGTCCAAGCTCTATGTCGAAGGAAGCGAGGAGGAAGATCCGCTGCGGCATCGCGAGCAGCTGGATGCGGCCAGCCGGGATAAGGATCGATTGGAAGGTGAGCTGGCGCGCAACAGCGATTCGTTCCGGAATCTGCAGGATGTTCTCGACATCAATACCGACAAAGTGGCGGACATTCTGAGCTTGCTCCCGGTGACCGCCATGCTGGTCGAGTACATGAAATACGACTACCTGCCAATCCATCATAGTGACAGCGTCATCTCCCGTTACATGGTGGTCACCCTGAACGGCTTCGGGGAGATATCGGTGAAAGACCTGGGAGAGGCCTGGGCCGTCGACTCCCTCATCGATCAGTACCGGGAGCACGTGGTGACGGTTGCATCGATCCAACGAATGCCCTCCATTGTGGAGCGGACCGATTACGAGAGGATCAGCAAATCCATATACCAGAGGATCTGGAAGCCTATCGAGGACAAGATATCGGGGCAGGATCTGGTCTTCATCGCCCCGGACGCAGGGATGAACATACTGTCGTTCGCCGGGCTCATGGATGAGCAAGGCAGCTATCTGATCGAGGAGTTTACCATCCACTATCTGTCTTCGGGTCGGGATTTGGTGCGTCTCAAGTACGAAGGCAAGGCAGGCAAAGGTCTCTTTGCCCTGGGGGACCCGGACTATGACGCTCCTCCAAAAGCCCGCATCTCCATCTCGGAAGGGGTGGCCGCAGACACGCTTCCTGTGGAAACCTATGGGGCCACGCGCAACGTTCGCACCGCCTGTGCCGAGCTCAGAGGCATTACGCTTAACCCGCTGCCCGGGACCAAGAAAGAGGTACAGCGGATAACAGACGGATGGGATGCAGCCGCCGAGCCGGCCACCGTGTGTCTGGGAGTTGTTGCCTGTGAAGAAAAGTTCAAGAAGGAGGCGCCGGGAAATCGCGTGATACATCTCGCCACTCACGGCTACTTCCTGGAGGATGAATGTCAGCCTGCACCTTCGCAGCGCGGAACTGCCACAGACGCCGGATACGTCGGGGAGAATCCTCTGCTCCTTTCCGGACTGTTCCTCGCCGGCGCCAACCTGCACGGTCAGGGAGCAGATGAACTCGGCGCAGAGGACGGCATACTCACTGCCGAGGAAGTGACTGCGATGAATCTGGGAGGAACGGAGTTGGTGGTCCTATCAGCCTGTGAGACGGGTCTTGGTGAGGTCAAGGATGGGGAGGGAGTTTATGGGCTGAGGCGGGCCTTCCAGATGGCCGGAGCAAGAACAGTGGTCAGCGCTCTGTGGCCGGTATCAGACCAGGCAACGGCGGAGATGATGTCGCAGTTATATGCGTCGAGCGAAGGGAGTTTACCCGAGACCATGAGAGAAATCCAGTTGGAAAAGATACAGATGCTCCGCGAAAACAAACAGGCCGATCACCCGTTCAGTTGGGGGGCGTTCATTGCTCTGGGAGATTGGCGGTAGAACGCATGAAAGCGAAAATCGTCACAGTGTGTCTTTTATTACTGCTCTGTCTAACTTGGCAGACAGCTGTAAGCCAAACCTGGAAAGAACTGCTTGACCAGGCGGATTCGCTCTCAGAGGCAGCCAATTATGACTCTGCCATTTTTATCGGGCAAATGGCTCTGGAGAGAGCAGAGAGGGAATTTGGCAAGGAAGACACTGCAGTAGCCCTGGTTCTGCATCGAATGGGTGTTTATGACTTTTACCAAGCAAATTATGACTCAGCTGAGTCACTATGGAGACGAGCGCTGGCCATAAGGGAGAAAGCCCTGGGACCAGATCACCTCAAGGTAGCCGAAACCCTAAACGGCCTAGCGGTTCTCTACGCTACACAGGGCAAATACGAGGAAGCTGAACCTCTCTACGAGGGGGCGTTGGCTATCCGGGAGAAAGCCCTGGGACCAGACCATCC
>CAYFQZ010000488.1:0-2920 GCA_964345305.1 uncultured Ignavibacteria bacterium
TGAAAAAAGCCCTCGAAACGTTGGACGATGATCCTATCATCTACGAACACCTGGGCGACGTTTACAATGCCATGGGTGAATCGGAAAAGGCCAAGACGGAATGGAAAAAGGCGTTGGGCCTGGACCCGGAAAACCAGCAGCTCAAAGAAAAGCTCCGGGAAAGATGATGGAGTAATCTCCGGGCACGCATACTAGGATTCAGGCACGCCGGCCATCTTCGAATGCCAGATATCATCTGGACGGCTTCCTGTCGATGGTGAACAAAGCAAGAAAGGGTGCGATTCGGGTTCTCCTTGTTCTGTGGCCGTGCCTTCTCCATTGTGCCAAAGAAGGCATGCCTCCCGGAGGCCCGGAGGATACGATTCCTCCACAGGTCGTGTTCGTATCGCCATCAGCCGGCTCCACCGAAGTTCCCCTGGATTCCAGAATCGAAATCAGCTTCAGCGAAAGGATGACATCCAAGACCACCGAAGAGGCCATATTTGTCTCTCCGATTCCCAGTGAGCCTTTTGAATTTAAGTGGAAGGGGAGAAGACTGGTCCTTCTGCCTCGAGAATCGCTGCACCCCGACAGAACCTACGTCATCTCGGTCGGAGCAGATTCCGAGGATTTAAGAAGAAATCGCCTGGGCCAGACCTACACCTTTGCCTTTTCCACGGGCAGCAGACTGGATTTCGGAACCATCTCCGGCGAGGTTTGGATCAAGCAGGCTGTTGGACTGGAGAGGGAAATGGGTTCCAGCGTGTGGGCTTACCTGCTTTCAGCCGATCCGTTAGAAATCGATCCATCAACCCAGAAGCCGGATTATGCCACCCAGACGGACAACCAAGGCGGATATTCGCTCAACAATCTCAGCCTGGGTATGTACAGGCTCTTTGCCGTCCAAGACATCGACCGGGATCTGACCTGGAGCTGGGAGGAAGAGCCCATCGGCCTGACCACGCAGGATATAGAGCTGACCGAGCTGCAGATTTCCACAGACGGAATCGACTTCGTGCTGGACAAAAAGGACAGAGCGGGGCCCAGCCTGGTGAATTGCTTCGGCGTAAACAGAAGCCTGGTCAAGATCGAGTTCGATGAAGAGTTAGATCGGCGTTCCGCGCTGGATATGAGTAAATTCAAGATCTTGTCCACCTCAACTCAGAAGGCCCTCAAGATAAACTCTGTATTCCATCAAGACGAGGACACCAAGAAGATATTCCTCCTGACCGAACGGATGAATGCGGGAGAGGAATATGAACTAGCCGTTTCAGCTGTAACAGATCGGGCGGGAAACCGGCTTGACATCGCTTCCAGCCAGTGCCGCTTCGCCGCATCCACGATTCCAGACACCCTAGGTCCGAGCATCACCAGCATTCTTCCCAGGGATGGTGAAGCAAGAGTACCGCTGGACGCCCGCGTAATCCTGACTTTCAGTGAGCCTCCGGATCAGCAGAGCGTCGAAATCTCCTTTTCACTGACAGATTCAAATGGGGTGGCCCTGAGCGGAGAGGGTAACTGGATAAGCCCCAATGTTTACTCATTCGGACCCGCGTCCCTGCTGCCAAGGGCGGCGAAGTATCAGGTCGAACTGCCGGGCGGGAAGGTGCGTGACAGGCTAGGGAACGTGTCCGCGATAGACGCCGTATTCATCTCCGGGTTCACCACGGTGGACCCCGACACTTTAGGTTCGGTCTCGGGCACAGCGGAGGTTGAAGATGGAAATATGCCATCAACGGCCTTATTAACCCTCTGGCATTTGACAGAAGAGGGCATATCCTATCAGTTGTCACTGCCCGAGTCCGGCCCTTTCAGGTTCGAAGGAGTGCTTCCCGGCAAGTATTTCTTGGGCGGCTATCTGGACCTGAATGGAGATGGTCGCCTTTCTCTTGGCCAGCCGAACCCGTTTCTTCCCGCCGAACCCTTTACGGTCTACCCTGATACCATCCGCGTACGCTCGCGCTGGGATACGGAGGGGATCAAGCTGAGACTGCATTAAGATTCAGCCTGCACAGGGTTCGGCCCTAGCCGGAAAAGACCGAAAGAGGGTAAGCCCGCGCAAAGGAACCCGGCCTTAACTCGTAAACAAACAGATAATGTGGGCTGTCAGCTCTTATGAAAGAAGAGCTTGTGGCTTGACAAGAAGCTAATTGGGGCTGACTTGAAAGTGGGACCGGAGCGGCTGGGTCATCCTTGTCTTGAAACCCCAGACAACTGGGCAAGTCTATGCAACAATTGAAAAACCCGCTGCACAGGTCTCGGATAGCAGTACTTGAAACGACCCGGAAGCCTTCCTGATATCCTTAACGGATCGCACCAAAAGCCGTCCATCCTCAGCCTTCTCATGAGCTTAAGCAGGTAATGGGGTTGTAGCGCAAAATTACTTTTGGGTCAGATTCTGTGGCATATTTTTTGCATTTCCTTGCCAGCGAAATGTAAACGAAGCTGAGCAGGAGTCAGAGCTTCGGTGACGCTTTAAGACGAGACAAGAATGCCTGCGGCTTTTCTTGGGATTGACACAGGTAGGTTGAATAATCTCTCGCCTGCACGTTGAGTTCACAGAGTCGAAATCGTTCCGAACAAAAACTCGAAACTCTAGGAGAAAGGAGTCGCGGATGAAAAAGCTGTTTCTGATAATCTTGGGCTCCGCCCTACTCATCCTGACTTTGAACGCCGTATCATGGGCACAGTGTCCCCAGGCGCCGGATGACCGTGGGGAATGCGACACTCTGAATGTGATCTGTCTGGACTGTGAAAGGACTGAGGGTGAGCCCGGGACCTATATGGTTAGGTTCCCGCTTCTGATTACCCACGACCAGACCGAGGCCACTGACAGCATAGCCGGCTTTGCCATACCTCTGGCCTACACCCACACCAATCCTTCGGCTTACTGCAGCGTGAGCGCTTGGTGGAATACCACCTCCATGTTGTATCTGTATCC
>CAYFQZ010000489.1:0-3146 GCA_964345305.1 uncultured Ignavibacteria bacterium
GGACAGGATCGTGGCTGTGGTGGGTGACCAGATCGTTCTGGAATCCGAACTGAACACACAACTGGACCTGTACGCCAGCCAGATGCGAATCAGCCTGACCAGCCAGAAGGAAAGAGACCGGCTTAGAAGGGAGCTTCTGGAGCAAATGGTGAACGACAAGTTGCTCCTCATCGCGGCAAGGAAGGATACTCTTATTCAGGTGACCACCAGGGAAGTGGACGTCGCCTTGGAAAAGCAACTGAGCAACGTAAAATCGCAGTTCACCGAGGATGAATTCAGGGCTCAGCTGGAGGCGGAGGGCTTGACCGAGGCTGAGCTGAGAAAAAAATATAGAGAGCAAATAGAAGACCAGTTGCTGATCGATCGACTCGTGGGGTCAAAGCTCCAGAAGGTATCGGTATCCACCCGGGAGGTGAAGGACTTCTTCGAAACTTACCAGGACAGCATTCCGGATCAGCCGCAGGCGGCGAGGTTGAGCCACGTACTTCTGGAGATCACCAGATCCCGGGAGACCCTGGATTCCCTTAGGGCCAAGGCGGAAATGGTGCTGGAGCTGGCAAGAGGAGGCCAGGATTTTGCCCGTCTGGCTTCACTTTATTCTGACGATCCCACCGGTCAGCAGGGAGGCGACCTGGGGTTTTTCAGCAGGGGTGACATGATTCCCAAGTTCGAGGAGGTGGCCTTCGCCCTGGAGCCGGGCCAGGTCAGCAATCTGGTGGAGACCGACTTCGGATATCACATAATAAGGGTCGAAGAGAAAACCGACGACCGGGTGCACGCCCGGCACATACTGTTTCTGCTTCGTCCGTCCCGGGCAGATTCGGTGCGGGTTCAAGAACTGGCAGACAGTCTCTATGGTCAACTACTGGAGGGAGCAGATTTCGCAGAGTTGGCCAAGCGTTTCTCCGCCGACGAAGAGTCAAAAAAAATGGGAGGGGAACTGGGCTGGTACCCGGTGGCCCAAATGACCCCGGAATTTAAGGAGGGGGTGGAAAACCTGGACATCGGACAGGTCAGCCCACCGCTTGAGGGTCCGGCTGGAATCCACATTCTGAAAGTCCTGGACAGAAGAGAACAGAGAGAGCTGAATCTGGAGGAGGACTGGGACACCATCAAAGACATGGTGCGCCGGAGGAAAACCAACGAGCTGGTCTCCCAGTGGGTGCAGAAGCTGCGTCAACAAATCTACGTCGAAATAAGGCTGTAGTACATAAATCGTCCGCAGCCGGCCGTCCGCCGCCAGAGTCAGCCATCCCCATGCGCCTGGATAGCTTCCTTTCCGATACGCGACTGATAAAGAGACGGACCCAGGCCAAGAAGGCCTGCGAGGACGGATTGGTTCTGCTGGATGGCCGGGCGGCAAAGCCGGGGAAAGAGGTCAAGCCCGGCAACGTAATAAACATTAACTTTGCCCACCGAATCCTGGAGGTGGAGATATTGGACGTCCCGGCCCGCAGCCCGAGAAAAGAGGAAGCAAAGAATTTCTACAGGACCATCAGGGAAGAGAAAAGAAGGGAAGAGCTGCTTTAGCCCTGCTTTTGGCCCCTGGGCTGCTGGAAAATCCTCTTGAAGGCATGCGAGGCGTTCGGCTTAGGGCCAACAAGAAAGTTTTTCATCCCCCGGTCGACCTGGCGGAGGCGAAAATCGGGTCTTTCTGAGGTTACGGCGTGACCAGGTGTACGGATCGAAATCTCTCTGCGTTGAACAACCCTAGACTCGACCATTTCCGCCCCCCCGGCCGCGGTCAATCTTCCTTCCTGATAGAGAAAGGACAGGCGGGAGCAGATGATACCTCTTAAGGATGATATCCCCTCCTACCGGCCACCGATTGTCACCGTGGCATTGATCCTTATCAACTGTCTTGTCTATCTCTATCTCTGGTCACTGGGAGAGGCCTATCAACTGGCCTTAGTCAAATGGGGGACCATTCCTTACGAGGTGACCCAGGGAAGGGAGCTGACTCCCGAGCTCGGGTTCTCCATCCCTCTGTCCTTATTCTCGTCCATGTTCCTGCACGGGGGATTCTTTCACCTGGCCGGGAACATGCTTTATCTCTGGATTTTCGGAGACAACGTGGAGGATCAACTGGGGCATGTCAGGTTCGTCGTCTTTTACATACTCTGCGGGCTGGCGGCATCCCTTTTGCACGTTTTCATGACCCCCAACTCCCAGGTGCCTATGGTAGGGGCGTCCGGCGCCATAGCCGGGGTTCTGGGCGCATACATGATTCGATTTCCCCGGGCCAGGATTCTGACGTTGATATTTTTCGGGTTCTTCATTCGCATAGTGGCGATCCCTGCTCTTTTCGTGCTGGGTTTCTGGTTCATTCTCCAGCTTCTTTACGGTCTGCCTTCAATCGGCTCCACCTCAGGCGGGGTGGCTTGGTTTGCCCACGTGGGAGGTTTCATAGCGGGGATCGTCCTTTTCAGGCTCTTTGTTGCTTTTTCGGGAAAGAGACGCTATTATGACTAAGAGGTCAGGGTCCGCAAAGACCAAATTAAGATGCCACCTCTGCGGGACACGCTTCAAGAAAGGCGGCACCAGATATCGTCTTAACCTAGAGATCATCTCCGACTTTGACGGCCACATCGAGGATTTCTCCAAGAAGCCGGATAACTACCTGCAGAAGAAGATGGATGAGATCCTGGAGCAGACATCGGGGATGACGGAAGAGGAATTGGAGGAGGAGGTCTATTTGAAGAGAAACTGGCTGGTCTGCATAGGCTGTCGGGAGAGATTTCTGCGCGCACTGAAAAGACTGTCCCAGTAGGCCGGGTCGCGAGGTCCCGCCCCAGGCGGAGGTGAGCTCGCGGACACCGGTGAGATCCAAGATTCGTCGGGCACCCTTGGGCAGCCCAATTTGTGAACTAGGTCAACGGATTAAACGGATGAAGCGGATGATATAACCAAAGCGAGCGTTTCCGTTCAACCCGCTCCATCCGTTGACAGATTTCAAACTCCTCTTTGCTCCTCGCGGAGAGGGTGTCTGTGACGAACGGGATTCCCTTTCTCCTGGCTGTGTATAGACCGGTGACACGCGTAACACAGGTTCGGAGCCATAGGTTACGGTTTGAAACGCCCCCTCACCTTGGTCCTCTCCCCGGAGGGGAGAGGAAATTAGATTGTTCCCAGGGGGAGGATGAAGC
>CAYFQZ010000490.1:0-9991 GCA_964345305.1 uncultured Ignavibacteria bacterium
TGGACTATGGGACCAGGGAAGGGTCCAGGATCAGCTTGATAGACCTTCTTCAGTTCCTTGAGAATCTGATCCAAGATCCACAGGTCGGACTTGGCGTCTCCCGGAGGATGAACCGCCATGTACCTCCACTGGCTCCACCTGCCGCTGTTGGTTATGCTTCCCTCCTTCTCCATGGAGGCCGCCGCAGGCAGCATGAAGACTTCGGTTGCTATTTTCTTGGGATCCACACCGGGAGCGTTCCAGAAGGACGCGGTCTCGGTCTCCCACAGATCTGCCGCCACCAGCCAATCCAGCTTCTCCAGGGCCTTTCTCTCTTTGACCACGTTGGGTCCGCCCACGGCTGGATTCTGGCCCATGCAGATCAGACCTTTGATCACTCCGTCGTACATGGCCTCGAACATGGCGATGTGGGAGTAATTGGCGCTCACCTTGGGAAGATACTGGTAGGCAAACTCGTTGTCCTTCGTCGCATGATCTCCCCAGAATGCCTTCAGCAGGCTGACCGTATACTTGGGGGTGTGCTGCCACCAATTGGCACTCTTTGGATCCTTCCACTTGGGCGTCCACTTCTCCAGGTACTCAGCCAGAGTCTGATTTTCGACTCTGGGGGTCTTGAGATACCCGGGAAGAATGTGGAACAGAATGGCATGGTCGGTCGAACCCTGGACGTTGGACTCGCCTCGCAGAGCGTTGATCCCGCCCCCGGCCACTCCCACATTCCCCAGCAACAGCTGCAGCATGGCGTAAGTGCGAACGTTCTGCGTTCCCACCGTATGCTGCGTGGTGCCCATAGCGTACATTATGGTGCCCGACTTGCCCCTGGCGCTGGTTGCTCCATGGGTCTTCGCCACCTCCACCAGCAGCTCCGAAGGGCATCCGGTGATGCCTCCGACCATCTCCGGGGTATAACGGGAAAGATGCTTCTTCAGAAGCTGGAACACGCAGTTAGGATCCTGAAGAGTCGGATCCTTCTTGGCGTTTCCGTTCTCGTCCAGTTGATACTGCCAGGTCTCCTTGGCATACATTCTCTTGGCCGAGTCGTATCCGGTGAACAATCCATCCAAGAACCCAAACTTGGGGTCCACCAGGAAGCTGGCATTGGTGTGATCTACCAGATACTCCTTGTTGTGCAGATTGTTCTGAACGATGTAATTCATCAGCCCGTTTATGAATGCGATGTCCGTCCCGGACCTCAAGGGCGCGTAAATGTCCGCGCGGGCCGAAGTGCGAGTGAAGCGCGGATCGACGCTGATCAGCTTGGCCCCATTCTCCATTGCCTTGGTTACCCACCTGAAGGATATGGGGTGATTCTCTGCCGCGTTGGAGCCGATGATCATGATGCTATCGGAGTTCTTGATGTCGATCCAGTGGTTGGTCATTGCTCCTCTGCCGTAAGTTTCCGCCAAACTGGCGACTGTGGCAGAGTGTCATATACGGGCTTGATGCTCGAGGTAGACTATCCCCAGGGCGCGGGCCAACTTAACCCAGAGATAACACTCTTCGTTGTCCAGAGCGGCTCCACCCAATCCGGCCAGGGCTTCCACCCGATTGATCACCCGACCCTGGCCGTCCTTCGCCATCCAGCCCTCGTCCCTGGTCTTCTTTATTCTCTTGGCGATCTCAGGCAGGGCCCAATCCCACGTTTTCTCCTCCCACTTGTCGCCGTAAGGCGCCCGGTAGAAGACCTTGGTCATCCTTCGTTCGTTATTTGCCACCTGAATCAAAGCCTCTCCCTTGCTGCAGAGAGATCCCTGATTTATGGGATGATCCGGATCGCCCTCGATGTTTATCACCTTGTCGTTGCTCACCGACACGATTGCGCTGCAGCCGACAGCACAGTAAGGGCAGATTGTGGTGCTCTCCTTGGCGTATTTTGTTTTCAGGGTTTGAGCCTGTGCCTGCGAGGCTTTGAGGTGAACGCCGAAGGCGCCCAACAGCGCCCCGCCGGTAACCCCTCCGGAGATCTTGAGAAAACCTCTTCTTGAGATTCTCATGTGCTTTCTTCACCTCCTCGTTACTTTGTCGTTTCTATTTCTTCTTTTCTTCCTCCAGTTCCACGTCCGGTTCATAGATCTCGTTCAGTATCATCATGGACCGGTGAATCTTCTCCGCTTCTCCGGCGGAGATTCCGGATTTCTCCTTCTTCGCCATCCGCCCGATGATCTTCTGCATTCCGGCTTCGTCTGTGGTCTGGTGAGCTTTGACGACCAGGTCCAGCGAGTGGCACTTGCCGCATTTCTCCTGGAATAGGCCCTGCTGGGGATCCTCCATGGGGAGAAGGGTAAACGTTTCCTGAATCTCCTTTAGAGACTCCCCACTGATTTTCACCCCTGCCTTCTCGTGCATATCAACCATAATCTTCTCCATTCCCGCTCTAATCTTTTCCAGGGAATGGCAAATCGAGCATCTTACCTGAAAAGCCGTAGGTTCCTCCTTCTCCGAAACCTCTTTCTTGGATGTCTGAGCAAATGTCCACACAAAAACCAGAAGCAGAATCACCGACAGTATGGCGATCAGCCTCAGTCCTTTCATGAAATCTCACCTCCCTCCGAGACTTTGTTTAAAAAGTTCACACTTTGTGATGTCTTTCACATTGAGCTCTAAACAAAAAGATCCTCTGATGGTCCTATCATCCAGTAAGTGGGGCTTTTGTAACCGTCCCTCTGGGCCAGCATGTCCAGGTACAGCGTGCTCAGATTCTCGACGTAGAGATCGGGTTTTTCGGATTCGGGGAGCTTTCTTTCGTCCAACGTCTTGATGTAGCTTTTGCACTTGTCGCAGACGTCCACCCTGAAAGCCGGCTTGTCTATCGGCGAGCTCTCGTCGACGAAGAAGTACCGTAATGTGTTGTAGTCCTCGTTTTCGCAGAAAGGACACATGATTCTCTTGAAGTGCCACTCGCTTGCGCAGAGACTGCAGCGCAGCATCCTTCTTCCGTCGTCTCTTCTCAACCTCTGCGTGGAAGGCCTGCTTCCGCAAACCGGACAAATGCCTTTCAGCCACCCCTCCTGATCTATCCTGTCTTTCAGTTTCTGCCCGTACAACTCAAGCAGAGCCTGGGTGAGGTTAAGTCCGACAAACAGGGCGAAATCAGTTCCCACCAGGTAGCGCTTGGACCAGGACTTCAAAATCGACAGATCCTTCGACAGGATCGAGCGCGCAAGTTCTGCCAAATTCGCACCGGCCTTCCCGGCGGCGAATCTCGCAATTTCCTCACCGTCGAAAGCTCCGTACTTCTCAAGCAAAGGCAGAAAATCGTCCAGAAATGCCCGTAGAAGCTGTTCCCGAAAAGCCAGATTCTCAATGTCCAGAAAAGGTTCCCTTTCTTGAACTCGTTTCTGAATCTCCTCGCCGGGAACTTGTATGTCGTTCTGATGTCCGTCTATGAAGGCGGACTTGCTCCGGGCAATCTGGCGGCATAACTCGCCATATCGCATGCTCTCCTTCGAAGCCGTCATAGATCACGCTACTTCTGGTTCCCTTACTCACCGGTGCTAAATCAAAGGCTAATCTGCAATTCCCCGAAATTTACCCTCTCCTCCCGTCTTTGTCAAGAGAAAAATGCTTCAGTTTCTCCCTTTACCGTTGCGCAGTGACATGAGTTTTGTTCTTCTACCCCCGCCAGCGGCTTTCTCATCCTGTCAGAGCCAAGACCTGGCTCCAATCACGTCTTCTTTCTGTCGTCCGAGCTGGTGCTTCACCTAGGAAAAGCGGGGATTCACCCGAGTCCCCGTTCGCGAAAGCCCTGCGGAAGATGTCTTCCCAGCGAATGCCTGGCAGTGGTCTGATCATGCCTCTCTGAGTATCAGTCTCCTCCGCATAAGTAAAAAGGCTGCGGTGCTCACTATGATCAGGATTAGCATCAGCTTTCCCAGAAACGACGTGGAAGGCCCCTGCGGCGACGGATCCCTGAACAACGCAATATTATAGATATAGTCCCCTTTATTGTTGCCGTTTCCGTTGGCGGCATTGCCTGCAACATAGAACCAGACTCGTCCGGTAGACGTGGGAGGAGAGGTCCAGTCAAAACTCCACAAAATCGGCCCATCCGGCGTCCCATTCTGGGTACCGGTCGACGTATGCTTCAGATAGGTTACCCCGCCGGAAGTTGACGTCTGGGTGTTGGTCGCGTCGGTCACGGTGATGGTGCCGGCCTGCTGCTGGCTCTCGTCCTTGACCGCCAGCTCAAAGCCCCACCTCTGCTGACCTGGATCCTGAATGGTCACGGTCAGGGAATAAGTGATGCTTTCCTCGTAACGGGTAGGCAGGCCCGACAAAGTCAGCGAGCCGTCGCCGGAGTTGGGTGCGAAACTATCATGACACCCGTCAGAACACAGCTGTTCGCCGGGAGCTCCGGTTCTGCCGTCCGGCGGCCCGGAGGAGAAACTCCAAACCGTCACCCCCACGGCCAACGTGAAGATGATGGTTAAGGTGATCTTTTTCATCTACTCCCTCCCTTCCCTTTTGTTGCGTTGCGTGGGATGCGCAACAACCAGCCTGTATGCCTAAGACTCCTCGAAATCCAAGCACCCGAGCTCGGCACTCAGTCATCGGCAGCAAAACTCCTCTTGGTCCCTTGTGGCAAAAAAGACGTCTAATGGACTCCGCTTTCGAGGCGGCATGAGCGCATGCCTGAATCCGGTACTCCACACCTCTATTTCAGCAGGATCACCTTCTGCACCAGACTCTCTTTGCCGACGCCCAACCGCATCAGGTACACGCCGCTGGCAACGTTCTGTGCGGACCAGAGCAGGTGATGCTCACCTGCGCTTTGCCAACCGTCGGCGAGGGTTGCCACCCGCCGCCCGGTGATGTCGAAGACCTCTAATTTTACATTGCCGGACTCAGGCAGGTAATAACGAAGCTGCGTGGTTACGTTAAACGGGTTGGGGTGCGCTGCGAATCTTATCTCGCCCGAGTCATCTTCAGCTAACCTGCCCCGTCCTTTCTTTTTCCTGGTGGTGGCCTGTGCCGCGTTGCTCGGGTCGGACAGGTTTCCGGCCCCATCGAACGCCTTCACCAGGTACGAGTAGGTGGTCAGCGGCTGCAGCCCGCTATCCCGGTAGGCCAGGTCGACAGCGGTTCCAACCTGCAAGCCGTCGCGGTAAACGTAGTAGCCTGTCACTCCTATATTGTCAGTGGAAGCGTCCCATGTCAAGTCGATCTCCGAACTGGAGACCGCCCTAGCTGAAAGGTTCGTTGGAGCTGTCGGCCTGATCAAGTCAGTGATGGTTCCGACCGTACAGGCCGCCGAGGCCATAGCTACGGGAGCCGACTTGCCATTTGCAGCCCACAGGTCATAGAGAATATTACCCCACTGATTCGTTACGTTCTCGTCCCGCAAGAACTCCACATACTCTTTGCTGGTAGTCTGATAATAGAGGGTGACTTCAACCAGAGCGGTCGTATCCGGAAGCAGATATGCGGTGGTGTCCCCGTACTGACCGTCGGCATAGGAATAGCCAACAGGCGGTGACTGGATCGAATCGAATTGGGCGTTGGTAAAGCCTCTTGGTGGAATGCGGTTGTCCTTGTAGATGGTGTCATTCAGCACGAAGTGGAAGGAAGGCCCGGCCGGCAAGTTGACGATGGGAGCCAGAGCTTGCGAGATTCCTGGCTTGATCTCATAAACTTTAATATCAGGATCGTGCGTGAGTACCCCGGTTTCCGGATCATATTCCCCGGATTCGTAAATCAAAGTGGCCGTGCCGTCGTATGCTTTGACGTTCAGCCAGATCCTGCGGCCCTCCGGGTAGCCTGAAGGCAGCTTGTGGCCGGTTTCATTGGTAACTCCCACCGAAGCCAGGTAGCCCTTTGCCTCCAGGGTCGCCTCAAGGGTCAGAGCAGCTGCGTTTTCAAGCATGTAGACCACGCGTTGTATGCCCGCATCCAGGGCGGTCGGATTGACCTCGTCGGGATAAAGCGCTGCCACGAGCGTCGGGATGAATGCGTTCCCGCCGGTCAGGTCGTGCAGGGGCAGATCCGAACGGGTTGGCGCGCCCTTCTTGTTGCAGCCCAAACCGGTGACGTCCTTCATATGGCAATCCTGACAAGTGGAGACGAAATCCTTATTCCCGCCAAACTGTGGCGCGTATACCCCTCCGGGAGAATTGTAGTCGCTCTTGAGCCACTCGCTATAGGTGCGTTCGACGGGAAACATGGAATAAGGATCGAAAGAGGGTGCTGGCTGGTCGAAAGTGTTGGGAGCGTATGCGCCGCCTGGGGTTCTTGTATATACGGGATTGCTCACATCATGGCAGGTGGCGCACAGGTTAGCCTCGCGGTGGAAGGGTGAGTAGAACATCTGATGCCTGGCCACAGTGTTGACATACGGTCCCCGCTTGGCGTTGGCTGCGTCAGCTATGTACATGCCGTTGGCGGAAGACTCCGGGACGGCTGTCAGCGTGGAGAGGTAGGACTGATCCTGGAGGTAGGTCCCGGCAGTGTAGTCCGGGTCATCCGGGTGGGGATTGACTCCCAGTGGCGCAGGTTTGATCAGCTTATGGCAGAAATCACACTGTACCCCCTCGCGATCATTATTGTTCAGCGCTGATCCGTCGGTGGGGACTGAGCGTCCTTCCAGCCAGCCAGCCGGCGAATGACAGCGGATGCAGAGATCTCCGCTTTCCGGCGCGTCCTGGTTGCCGACTGTCATGCACGCGTAGAAGAATGGATCCCGTGCCGCCTGCGCCATCATGCTGCCCCGCCAGTTGAAAGCAGGTTCAACTGCCTGGTCGTAACCACCGTGGCAGTTGTCGCACTTGCCGGGGTGTTCCAGGTTACCTGACTGACCCGGCTGTGAGCCGGGCAAGGAGAAATCATTGAGAGTGGTGGGCACTATCGCCCACGCGGTTGCCGCAAGCACCAAGAAGAAGACGGCAATTAAGCTTTTGCGAGCAAGCATTATCGCACCTCCCGCTTGAATTTGTTAGATGTTAACTCTCTCGCATCTGTTCGCTGCTCAAACGCAGACGCCATTCCCCCCGGTTTCTGACTTATCTGACGGCGATTCGGGCGCTGCAGGACTCCTGCTCGAGTCGATGAATAGATCGTGCAGGTGCGGAGGCTGTTTGAATATGCTCTGCGACCCGCCCTTGCCCCCGGCTCAGGCAAATCCGCGCCTCTGTCCGGATTTGCCTGAGCACTCTCAATATCTAGGCCAGAATCCCAATTGTCAATGGGAAGAGATTACACAACAATTACGTAGCTTTGGTACGCACTAACTTGCCGCCTGGCGAACTCGTTGATTCTCTAACTGATATTGGCCCCGAGGAGGTGCACTTCTTCAGCGGCATTATTAGAAGCCCAACACCATGCCCCCGCGGAGCTACCGCGACAGGACAATTCTTCTTGGCCTGCGACAACTTAGCCGCCTGAAGCCGATAGGAGTATATCCCGCCAGCAAGCTGACTGCCCTTCTGACCCTCGCCATCCCGCTCCAATGCATGATCCTGCCGCTCCTATTTTTGATCTACCGAGTTTCGAGCCACCTGGCCTCGGGTGTTTAGTATGGTGAGCCGGACATGACAGTGTCGGGGCAGCCTTCTTGATCTCCTGCCTCTTTTCCCGATAACGGCTTCCTTCACATAGGGATGCTCGCGGCGCCCGTCCAAGCCGATTCTCCCCATCTAATCGATATGATCCGAGCAATCCCCTACTTGCCTCTTGAAGATAAGGCAGCCGCAATACCTGTCACCCGAGATTTCCGTATACCCGTATGCCTGAGATATCCGCCAGAGCAGGCCTGCGGTTCACGTCCCTTCCTGAGCTGGAACGCTTTGTCTGAAGGTACGGATTCGAAAAGCCTTTCCGCAATCGTCTGCCTTCGGGTCCGTGCTCAGAACCACAGCGATATCCCCAGGCCCCAGCCGACTCCCCCATATTCGTATCCCTGTTTCATGTTGACCAACTTAGGTTCCAGCGGCTCCCAGTCAGTCTGGTAGTAGTCGGTAGCCTCCCAGGTATCTTTGATCTTGGAGATAACCAGAACCCTGCCCGTCAGCCCTAGGGACACGGAGGGGCCGAGTTTGTAAGCCAACCTCGCCGATGCTTCCACACCCGGAGTTAAAGCAGTGAAGTGAAGTTTGTTAATGGTCTTGCGCTCGTCCCCCTCCTTCCACGGCGTGGAATCTCTGACCCACCTGTTAATGGAATTGGTCGTAGCCAGAGAATGTAATAAGAATCCCCCGATTCCGATGCCAAAACCCACGGTGAGTTTGTCTCCGACCGGATTGCGATAGTCCACGGTGCCGAGGAAGGTAAACATGTTCATCTCGTTCTCTTCTTTCCCAAACTGGGAAAACCAGGCACTCAGCCCTCCCCCTCAGCAGAATGAAGGATAATAGATGTCGCCGGTAAACTTCGGCGTCAACGCCGGCAGGTCCCACGGTTTTTCGTACCCCGAGACCGGCACGGACATCCCCGCCTCCACGCCGACAGAGAGTTTCCGAAGCTTTGTGGGAACCATCTTCTTGACTCTGAAGCTCAAAAAGACAAAGGTCGCGTCATCCGCTTTCGGATTAGCTCTGGAGGCCACTGGTACTCCGTTCACGTACCTGATGCCGGTCAACCTATAAAACAGCTCTCCTGGATATGACTCGTACCCCAGACTGAAGGCGAATCCGGCCAGCCTGCCCTGCTGTCCGCATGCGGTAGAAGCGGATAACAGAAAAATCATGCCGAAGATGGCCAAGACCATGCGCAACTGAACCTCCTGACGTTTGAGTTGATTGGATCAATCGACCGAGCTATAGCTTCATTGACGAGTTGGCCTTCTCTTTTCGAGAAGGCCCTTGAGAACCCGCAAGTCAATCTCACTTAACATCAAGTAAAGGCTCTCACACTCCCTTGTCAAGGGATAGCTTCCACTTTGTCTTGCCTCTCGGAAGCCCATTCCCTGCAGACGCTTGTGGGCAACGTAAAGCAGCTTCCGACACGCCCAAGAGGCCCCCGTAAGGACATGTTCTATAATGGCTTGTGGAGCGCTAAGCATTCTACCTCGAACGGCCGATAAGAAAAATGTAGAAATGTCTTGACAAAGAAAGAGGAAACGCGTATATAGACTCGTTGTATTAGGTGAGAAGGCTGAAATAGGTTTTTGGTAGGTGGAAGTTATTCAACCACGAAAGCTTATTTTAGGGCGCTTTCGTGGTTTTTTTAGTAGGCAAGAGAGGAGGTGATTGTTCTTATGCAGGGCACAGTAAAGTGGTTCAATGAATCCAAAGGGTATGGATTCATTACTCCGGACGACGGAGGAGCCGACCTGTTCGTACACTTCTCCGAAATACAGGAGGAAGGATACAAGACCCTTCGAGAGGGTGACGAGGTCACCTTTGAAAAAGGGGAGGGACCAAAAGGACCGCAGGCGAAAAACGTCCAAAAGATATAATTTAGCGAAATCAAATTCCTAAGGTATATCGTTGGCTGGCCCGAGGGATCCCTTGCCCTCGGGCGTACTCTTGGCGGGGATAAAACCCCGCCATAACTTTTCCTATCAGGCAACCAGAAGCATTCCGGTGACCACCAGGATTGAAGCAACGATTTTCCTGAAAACTCTCTGCTCTATTCTTGCGTGCAACTTTGACCCGAGCAAAATCCCCACAAGTAAGAACGGCGTGAGGTACAACACAAATCTAATCACGTCCGCGGTGATGAGGCCGCTGAACCCGTACAGGATCAGACGGTAGCAGGCGTGCACAAAGAACAAGCCATAGAGCGTGGCTCTGAAGACTTGCTTGTCCCTGAGATGGTAGGTAAGATAAAGCACAAGCGGCGGGCCATCCAGGCCGAACATGGCGCCGGTGCAGCCACCTGTAATTCCTGCCAGGGGTGCCCACCTCCTGCTCACTCGTCTTTTGGCCTCCCCGTCGCCCAGAATCAATATCTTCAGTGCAAATAGAATGACGACGGCGCCAAATACTCTTTCCAGCACTTCGCTGCCGAAAGACACCAGGAAGTACGTCCCCGCCGCAGCTCCCACTACCAGGCCCGA
>CAYFQZ010000491.1:0-12590 GCA_964345305.1 uncultured Ignavibacteria bacterium
CTGCCTCGTTAGACCGGACAATACTATGTGAATAAGTCTCTTGAACAATGAGCCCATGCAGGAGGTGGAAGAGGTGAAAAAGGTATTCCTCGTTTTAGCGTTGATGCTGTTTCTTTTGGCACTAGACACCATTGCTCTGGCGCAGGATGCCGGAGTGCCGGATACTCTTTATGTGGAGGTCTATCCGGATGACGAGTACGTTTGCGCCACCCCACCGCGCTTCTTACGCTTTCCCATTTACGTGACCCACGACATTGTGGACCCGTCAGTGGACTCTATAGCCGGTTTTATCATTCCTCTGTGTTACACTCACGTCAATGTCGGAGATTACTGCAGCCTGGGGTCGTATTGGAACAACATAGGAATGATCAGCGACGCTCCCGACGTGGATCGCAGCATCTTTCGTCACTTGCCCGCCATGGACATCCCCGTGGTGCGCAACAGGATGATGGATTTGAATTCGAACGGCATGAACGGGTGGGACTTTGTATTCCTGGAACTGGGTGATGAGGTTTCCCAGTTCTTCCTGTCTATGGTTCCCACTGGCTCTGAGGATCAGCTCTGGTGGGAGGGGAGCAGGGTGCTTCTGGCTACCATGACTTTCAAGATTCTAGATTCCGACACCTTTGATCTGTGCATTGACAGTTGCCTCTGGCCACCATCGTCTCGGCTGGCTTTCTCCAACTGCCTTGCGGAAACGTACATTCCCCAGCACTTTTTGCCGGTGTGCCAGTCTTTCGACTATCGGCATGTCGAGCCCCCCTATTTCACGACATGCCCTGGCCAGCAAGTGCACGACACAGAAGGGACTTTTACGGTACCCTTCGTGGTGTTTTGTCAAGGCGGAGTGATCGTCAGTGTCGGTTCCCATTTTTCAGGCAGTGGAGTTACAGGCGTCAATGTGACCTACTTTGTTTATCCGCCCGCTGCCGTTGTTGAGGGAGAAGTCGAATATACCGTGACGGATCGCTGTCAGAGCGGGGGCACGATAACTCTTACCGCCTGGAATGACGTAGGTGGGGCCGGAGAATGCGAAATCGACATCATGATTTACAACGACCCTCCGCATTTCAGTCTGCCGGATACCGTGTTGGCCATTGCGGGGAGCATAAGACGTCTGCTTGTGTCTGCAGCCGATGCGGAGAACGACCCGGTGAGCATCGGATTCGACGCCCTGTGGTACGAGCCGGATTCATTGCGGCCTCCAACCAATACCCCTTCCTACGATGGAGGTAATCCGGGCATATTCTCCTGGCTGCCGGTTGAAGGAGAAGATGGGCCCTGGATCTGTTCGTTCTCAGCGACTGATAGCTGCGGTGCGGTGACAACTCATCGGGTAACGATTCCGGTTGGTTCGCTCTTCTGTGGAGACAATAATCCCGACGAGGTGTTGGACCTGGGTGATTTGGTATACCTGCTGAACTACTTATTCGTAGGAGGGCCTCCCCCGAATCCCTTATGCAAAGGTGATGCCAACTGCGACAGCATAATCGATCTGGGGGACCTGGTTCATCTGCTGAACTACCTGTTCAAGTACGGTTCTGCCCCGTGCTTTGAGTGCTGTGCTGGCTCGTAGTTTTTTGGCTAAAGGCCCAGGCTGTGCAGATTCAGTCGGAATCGTAAACAGGAGAACGAATTGTTGCAGTAGCCTTGTTCCCGGAGGATGAGATGAGAAGGAGTGCCGTTTTTTTCCTGACGGCGATGGTGGCTCTCGGGCTGGCATCTCTCAGCCGGCCGCAGTGCCCGGAAGATCCCTATGACTCCGGTATCTGCGATACCTTGTATGTAGAGCTTTACCCTGACGACCAATGGCCCTGTGCACCTGGACCGTTCTTCGTACGCTTTCCCATTTACGTGACCCACGATATTGTGGACCCGACCTGGGATTCCATTGCAGGCTTCGTCATTCCCTTGTGCTACACGTCCGATGGTCCAGGATACTGCAGCCTCAGCGGTTACTGGAACCAGACCACCCTCAGCCCCTTCGATCCTGCCATAGATCGCAGCGTGTTTCGTGATCTGCCCGACAACGACAACCCGGTTATCTACAACCGGATGTTCGCGCTGGATCGGGACTTGTCCCAGAGGGGCTGGGACTTCAGGTTCATCGATTTCGGAACCGGAACCGACCACTTCTGGCTGTCCATGGTTCCCACTGGGTCTCAGGATCAGCTCTGGTGGGAGGGAAGCAGGGTTCTTCTGGCAACCATGACTTTCAAAGTAAGCCAGGAGTGCCGCAGTATCAGCATCGATTCCTGCTTCTGGCCGCCAGGCTCAGGGCTCCGTTTCGCCAACAGGCGGGCTGAGAACTATATTCCCAGGCATTTCCTACCTGTATCTCATTGGTATGGCATTCCAGGGACCTGGATTGAATGTCCGCTTTTCGACAGGAGGTATGCCAACGGGACTTACCAATCGGACCACATGTTCTGGGCTGACTGCGAGCCCTGCGGCCATGTGTCATGGGTGGAGGTAGCTTCCCCTCCGCCACCCGGAATTGCAGATGTGGGCATAGCCTACAATACTCCCCCCGGTGGTCAGTACGCCGACGGTCATATCGTCTATACGGTCACGGACCATTGCCAATCCGGCGGCTTGGTGTGGCTTAGAGTATACAACAATGTTGTCAACATGTGGGTGGATGAGTGCTGGTTTGACATTGAGTTGTCGAATACTGTCCCCGGGGTGGTGCCGGAGACGGTCATCGCTCTGGCCCAGCACGCACTAACCTTCAATGTTTACGGGGATGATCCCGACTGCGACTCGGTGGAGGCAATTGAGTTCGAGACATTGTGGTTCGAGCCTGATTCTTCGCAGCCCCCGACCAATCCGCCGTCCTGCCAGGATGGATATCCCGCGATCTTGACATGGTCGCCGGCTGAGGCCGACACCGGCTCGTGGCTCTGCTCCTTCTCGGCGACCGACGCTTGCGGCGGCGTCGGTTCCGATCAGGTGGCTATACTTGTGGGAATGCCTTTCTGCGGGGACTGCAACCAGGACGGCACAATCGCCGTGGGCGACGGGGTCTTTCTCCTCAATTACTTGTTCAAGGGGGCCTCTGGGCCGGATCCCCTGTGCCGAGGGGATGCCAACTGCGATAGCTTGGTTGATCTTGGTGATATCGTCACCCTGCTCAACTTTCTATACAAAGGAGGCTCTGCTCCGTGCCTTTCCTGCTGTGACGAGTGATTCATATGTGTTGAGTGCCATTTCGACGTAATTACTTGAGCGCCCCACTTTCGTATCAGGATTAGTGGGGCGCTTTTTTGTTTGCGCCTTGAGCGAAATTATATATTATTTAGCTCGATAAATGAAGATGGAAGCCTCGACACCATGTTGTCCAAGTCAGATCAGCACCCCGTGATCCGGACCCCAGGGAAGTTGAGCTAGGAGGTAGAGTTGGAGCACACCACCAGGATTCTTCTCGATCTTCTGATGATGTTTGCGGCCGCCAAGGTCTTGGCAGAGCTGTTTGAAAGAGCCAAGCAGCCGGTGGTCATAGGCGAGATTCTGGCCGGCATATTGCTGGGTCCTTACGTCCTCGGTCTGATCAGTCCGGCCCACACGGAGACGTTTCACGTTTACAAGATTCTGGCGGAGATCGGAGTGATCATTCTTCTGTTCACCATCGGTCTACACACCAGGGTGGATGAGATGTTGAGCGTGGGGCGCACATCCTCCATGGTGGCCGTCCTGGGGGTGATACTGCCTTTCTTCTTCGGCTATCTCTACACCCTCACCTCGGAACACACCACGGTGGAGGCCATGTTCATCGGGGCGGCTATGGTGGCCACCTCAGTCGGCATAACCGCCCGGGTGTTCGCCGATTTGAAGATTTTAGATACCCAGGTAGCCAAGGTGATAGTGGGGGCTGCGGTAATAGACGACATATTGGGACTTTTGGTCTTAGGCGTGGTCACCGGCCTCGGAAAGGGCGCAATCTCGTACGTGAAAATAACGCTGCTCACCCTGGAGGCGGCGGGATTCATCGTGTTCCTGATCATACTTGGAAAAAGGCTTATCTGTCGTGTGGGCCCAACCAGCCTGGACTGCTTCAAACTCAAGAACGCACCCTTCGCCCTGGCCCTGCTCTTTTGTCTGGGGCTTTCCGCGGTGGCCAGCTACATACATCTGGCCGCCATAGTGGGCGCCTTCATGGCCGGCATGGTTCTCGCCGAGCTGAACGTAGAGTTCAAATTCTCCGTGAAATTCGACTCATTGTACGATTTTCTGGTCCCCTTCTTCTTCGTGGTGATGGGAACCCAGGTGGACCTATCGGTGTTTGCTGAATTCAACCTCATCGGGGCGGCCGTGATCCTGACCGTCTTCGCCATCCTGGGCAAACTGATCGGCTGCGGACTGGGAGCGGCCGGTATGGGTTGGAAGGAGGCCTCGGTGGTGGGGATGGGAATGGTGCCGCGGGGAGAGGTGGGAATGATCGTTGCATCCATTGGCCTGGGCATGGGCATCATCTCCACCGACCTTTACTCCATAGTCATATTCATGGTCATCGCCACCACGCTGCTGACCCCGCCCATTCTGGCCAAGATGGTCTCAAAAAAGTTCGTCAGGAAGAAAGAAGAGGAAAAGGTAGAGGAAGTGCCCGTGGATTTGTAGAGCGATTCCCGGCAAACTCTCCACGACGTGGAAGGCCCTGAGGCCAAGCCGGGATTCTCCTGGAGGGTTTCACATTGGATTTGGAGCAGAGGCTGAAGATAGTAATCATGATACTGGTGGCGGTTATAGCCCTGGGAACCCTTGGTTATTCAGTCATCGAAAGATGGCCCCTGCTGGATGCGCTGTACATGACTGTGATCACGCTCTCGACGGTGGGTTTCAGGGAGGTATATTCCCTGTCGTCCGGGGGGAGGATGTTCACCATAATCCTTATCGTGGTGGGTGTAGCCGGCGCAGCCTATACTCTGAGCGTTGTGGGGCAGATGATTCTGGAGGGCGAAATCAAAAGACTTCTGGGGAGGCGAAGAATGCAGAAAGGAATAAGAGAGTTGGTGAATCACTACATCGTGTGTGGCTTCGGGAGAGTGGGAAGAAGAGTGGCCCGCGAGCTGTGCCTGCGCAGGGTACCCTTTGTGGTCGTGGATCAGGACCCTCAGAGGATCGAGCAGGCAGAAAAGGACGGTTTTCTTTTCGTACAAGGCGACTCCACGGCCGATCAGACCCTAATCGACTCCGGCGTAGAGCGGGCCAAAGGGCTCATCATTGCCATCGCCGACGAGGCGGATAACGTGTTCATCTCCCTGTCGGCCCGTCAGCTCAATCCGAGTCTTTTCATCACCGCCCGCGGGGAGAGTGATGAGGCGGAGAAAAAGCTCCTGCGGGCCGGAGCCAACAAGGTGGTCTTCCCTCACAAGATCGGTGCCATCAGGATGGCCCTTACCACCCTCAGGCCCAACCTGGTGGATTTCATGAGGGTGGTGACCTTCGACAAGGACACCGGTTTGGCCATCGAGGAGATTCAGATAAAGCCGGGGTCACCCCTGGAGCAGACCACGCTGCAGGTCTGTCCCATACGGAAGGAGCTGGGAATCATGGTGGTGGGGATAAAGAAGGTGGGCAAGGACGTGTTCTTGAATCCGGCCCCAGACACCAAAATCGAGGCGGGCGACATCCTCATCGTCATCGGGGAGAGGGAAAAACTGGAGAAGCTTGAGAGGCTGACCGGCCCCTAGAGCGGATCAGCCGAAAGGTATGCCTCATGTCCGAGTTCCGGCTTAACCGCGCCACCAAAGAGTGGATCATAGTGGCGACGGAACGGGCCACAAGGCCCCACCAGTTTCTGAGCAAGTCCGCCCGGGAGAGGTTGCCTCGCCTGGATGTCGCCTGTCCCTTTTGTCCGGGCAACGAAAGGCAGACGCCGCCGGAGGTTTATGCACTGAGGAAAAGAAACTCCCGGCCCGACGGGAGCGGATGGCACATAAGAGTGGTCCCGAACAAATACCCCGCTCTCGCTCCCAAGGGAAAGGTCACGGAGATTATGGGAAGATTCTTCAGAACCGCCTCCGGGGTGGGGAAACACGAAGTCATCATTGAGACTCCCCGCCACGATCTGAGCCCGGCTACTTTGAGTCTGAAGCAGGTCCAGCAGATATGCTCGGTCTACCGGAGGAGATACCTGGACCTGGAAAAGGATGGAAGGTTCAAGCTGATAATCATCTTCAGAAATCACGGCCTCTCAGCCGGCACCTCGCTGCGGCACCCTCACTCCCAAGTGATAGCTCTGCCCCTGGTGCCTTCCAGCATTCGACACCTGCTGGAGGAGGCCATGCGATACTATGACGATCACGGCAGCTGCGTCTTCTGTGACATGCTGGAGGAGGAAATGGCAGCCGGCAAGAGGATAATTCTTAAGGACCGAAGGTTCGTCGCCTTTCACCCTTTTGCCTCCCGGGCGCCTTTCGAGACCTGGATCGTACCGCGCAGACACAACGCCTGCTTCGGAAGCATCTCCGCGGAGGATACCGCCTACCTGGCGTCGGCAGTAAAGAAGGTTCTGGTCAAGCTCCACCAGAAGCTGGGGGACCCGGACTACAATCTGATAATCCGAACGGCGCCGATCAAAGATGCCCAGGAGGACTATTATCACTGGTACGTCCAGATTTTGCCCCGTCTGAGCACACCTGCCGGGTTCGAGTTGGGGTCCGGCGTCTTTATCAACACCGCCCTGCCCGAGAAGACCGCCGCGTTTGTTCGGAAGTGAAATCTCTTTCGGGCTTCTTTTGAGTTCCAGTTGCACTTCGACTCCAATGGAAAAGGGAGAGATCCGGACCGGCCCAGCGGGAAGGGGATTACCTCTGATAAGGAAAAGGAAAAATCGTGAACCTTTCCGCAGGTTAACACGTACAGGAATCAGATTGTGCTTGCTTCCAAAAGGGCAGGCGACCGAATTTAAGGGCTAAAGGATTCAAGAGGCCTTGCCGATAACTTGGATGTGCATTTTTTTGCAGTGGCGGCGCGGTAGACTCGCAGCGCCCCTTGTGTTTGGAACCTAAATAGTGGAGAAAGCGCAAATTCATCGGAAAGAAGACATCTCCGTTCTCGGTTCACGCAGCCATCACGTTCAGAGGTGCCGTATCCAGCGCGGTCAGATGCAGCCTCGGACGAGGAACCCTGGTGTGAGTCCGAAATCCGCCCTGTTGATTCCCTGCCTATTGTGAAGTTCATGGCCAGGAATTTGAGTTAATCTGAACAAATCCGAGGAAACTGGAAGAATACCTGCTGAAGAAAACGAAGAAAAAAACCTGATGAAAAATGCGTAACTCTAAATTTTTCAAATTCTTAAAATTTCTCTTGACAAAAAAATTGGGGGGGTATATATTTTTGCCCAATTGGCAGCTAGGCAGGGAGTTGTATCGCTACTTTTTTATATAGGACGTAGACTTGCTTTAGGGCACAGTACAAAATAGGATTTTGCCCTTCAGGGGGTTAACCATAACGGTGAGCCCTCGTTGAGAAAGTTAAAAGTCTTTGGAGGGGAAAGTTTTAACTTTTCTTTCTCTTTAGTTTTTGTAAGCCTGAGAACCAAGGTAAAGCAAGGCGAAGTGTATATGTCCTTGCGTCCTTGAACGAAAGGGGTGATATACCGGGACCAACCGTCGAGGTTTGTCGGGGGAATAGGGAACTCCTTTTGCGGACAAATTTCCAACAGAGAATAACAAGTAATCCTTTTTGCGATGAAGGAGGTGAGTCAAAGACGAAAGACCAAGAAACCAACGAAAACGGACTTTAGGGTGAGTACTGGCAGACAGAATGGCTTCCATGAATCGAACCCTATATAATAAGGAAGGAGGGGATTCCAAAACATGCTAGAACAAAAAAGAGCGAATCTTTCTCAAAACCATTTCAATCCATTTTACAAAGGAGTTTGTAAAATGAAACTCTTACGCGTTTTCATGGTGGTAGCGCTTCTGGCCGTGCCGCTGTTTGCCTCTGAGGCTAGGGCGGATTTCGTAGCGGGCCCGGTTTCTACGCCCAATGCCCTGATAGGCGCAGCCACCACGAACCAGCCGATAATCGGTTTCAGCATCCCGGCTGCCGCCAGTCCCGAAGCGGACACCTTGAAGACGCTGGCGGTCAAGAGCTCCGTAGAGAAGCCTTTTTCTATAAAGGCTCTCAGGCTCTGGGTGGAAAGCAACGGTGATCCCGGCTGGCAGAACGACGACAGTAACCTGGGAACCGTCACCCTCAACGGGCTTCCGTTTGAGTCCGGGGACACGGTCGAGTTCATCGACATCGATCACGTCATCAGTGACGCGTCGGCGGATACGTTCTACCTCACGGTAGACGCGCACACCGACAGCGTGAATGCCAATGCCGAATTCTACCACACCTCTGCCGTGGGAGTGGTCATCGACTCCGCCTACATTCATCTGGGACTCAGCTCTGGCGAGCTGAACACCAATTGGGTGTATGGGGCTGACCTCTACTTGGACACCCAGGGGCCTCCGTTCACCATGGAATGGTCCTTCGCAGTGGATGAGTGCAAGATCGAAATCATCGACCTGCTGGATTCTCTTTGCATAAACGCGGATACCACCGGTTTCGTGGATGCGGGCGATGCCATCGACGGAGGCATCACGCTTGACTTAAGCGCATTCGGCCTCGCCTCCGATTTCACACTTCAGCCGGCAGGCTGGGATAGCTGTTTCCTCGTACCTGATCTGGAGGATAATCCCGACTGCATCGACGAGGACTCGGGCTATGTTATTTACGCAACGGCCAAAGACAGCGTCGGAAACGAAACCACGGCTTCTCTCTATTTCGACAAGCCCATAGACACCTGCAAGCCCAACATCGATTCGGTTCATTTCTTCCTCACCTATGACGCCAACGACGACGGAATCGGGGCTATCGGGGACAGCCTGGCCATCGTGGCCTGGGGTTTGTCCAACGCCGACTTTGAGGTGGACTCCATGGTGGCCAACCTGAGCGTTTACTTCCCCGGCCAACCCTCCAAGCAATGGCGGAACCTCGGTGACATCCAGAGCAACAACCGCGTTTTCCGGTTGAAGTTCATGCTTGAGGAAGAGGGGTTTGATTTTGCGGCGGACAGCGTGGACAACAGGATCACCATCTGGGCCTGGGACAACGCTTGCAACCACGACACCGCGCAGCAGATGCTGAACGTCCCCGTGGACGTGCTGAGGCCGAGCTTCGTGAGTTGCTATTATTACTGGCACTGGGATCCTTCCGAGTGCGTCGGAATAGGCGATTCGGTGCTGATCGGAGCAGATCTGACCGGCTCTGTGGACCTGGTTTCGGTCACCTGCGACATGGTGGAGGCGGGCATTTACGGTTCCACCATTCAAGATCTTTATGACGACGGTGACCTGGTCCACGGCGACTCCGCGGCGAGCGACCAGCAGTACAACTTGCTGTGGGAGGTCGGAGAGCCTCTGATAGAGGATGGTAAAGACGTAAACAACACCTATCCGCCGGATCCCGACTTCGATTACACGGTGCTTCTCAGAGCCGAGGACGATGCCGGAAACTGGGATACCTGCAGGACGCCTGCATTAAATCGAATCCTGGACAGCAGACGTCCCAGGTGGAGCAACCAGGCCGATTCCGGTTTCTATATCAAGCAGATGCCGGGTGCCAAGCTGGCCATCTTCTGGCCCACCAGTGACGTTACTCCGGCCAACTCGTGCAACGAGAAGGACGCGCTGTTCTTCTACATCTACGTGGATTCTGGCTTCGGGTACGAGGCTGACCCGATTGGCATCATCCAGGATGCCGACTACCACCCCGATACCAACATGTGGATATCCGATGTGCTGACTGACGGCCATTACTATAGCTTCAAGATCAAGCAGGAGGACGACTGCGGCAACTTAAGCGAATTCTCCAAGGCGTTGGGTGCAGTGCCTGACGGGACTGCTCCTCACGTCTGTATAGCCGTGCCGGATTCCGGATTGACCTTTGGCGATCCGTTCCTGCTTAAGGCCGTGGCCGATTCCGTCTCGCATGACGTAGACAGCGTCTGCATTTGGTATAGGCTGCGTCGAGATATCGAGGACCCGCTGCTTCCTATTGGACAGTGGCAGCGATGTCAGCGTGACATGTGCTGCTGCATGATGCAGGCCGGCGACGGTTGGGTCTTCATGCAGGAGGTCGATTGTCTTGAGGGCCTGGGATACACCGGCTGGGTGGAGATGATCATCGTGGCCTGCGACTATATCGGCAACTGCCAGGACACGACCATGGGCTATGATGATGCCTGTCTGGTGGTGGACGGCATGTTCAGGCCGGGTCGCTTCCTGCTCTACTGGGACGAGACAACGCCCAGCGTGTTGGTCACGGAGGTGGACGGCTCCGCGTCACCGCAAACCCTCTGCGGATATGACGTCCAGTTCGGCGCAATGAACTGGGTCATCTTCGACGTGGAGAACGCGGCTGAAGGCGAACTATTCGAGGTGGAGGTGCGCGCTCTCAGCGACATTCCACCCAACAGGATATTCCATCAAGATAACTGTGCTATGCCTTGCACCGTATGGTTCAGCGTGGACGGCTGGGACCAGGGTTCCCAATACCTTCACATCCGCGTGAAGGACTACGACACCGGCGTCACCGGCTACACCTGGACTCAGGTTTGTGTGCCGCCTGCGCCGCCCGAGCACTGCATATATGTCTCCTGGCCGCATGAGTGGATGAGGATTCCTTGCACCGGCACCAGCGGCACCAAGTGCGTCGAAATTGAAGCCGCGGTTTACGAGCACCCTGACTGCGACATGGTGTTCACCGAGGTGATGTTCCAGTACTCCGACGACCACGGAGTGACCTGGTACAAGATCGAGGACGTGATCGGCACTGGTCCTTACTGGAGTACCTGCTGGGACAACACCGACTTGGTTGAGCACGGTGATACCGTTTACTTCCGGGTCATCGCCCACGACGAGTACTACATGGCGGATACCTCCGAGATGGTCAAGGTATTTCTGGACTGCGAGGGGCCCAACGTGACCCTTCAGGTCGAGGATCTGTTCTACACCTGCGGCGACCAGACGCCCAAGGTGCCGTGCGGTCCATTGACCTTAAAGGCGCTTGTGGGAGATACAGAGATTGACCTGGATTTTGTCAAGTTCTATGTCAAGAGGCATTCCGATCCTGACATTTGGACTTACTGGGATCTTATCGCCTACGGCGAGCCGGCTTCCAATGAGAACATCTGGATGTACCAATGGACTACTCCGTGTTGCCCGCTGCGAGCTCCTTCCGGCGGCGACAGCCAGCAGCCAGCCTGCATGCTTCCCGGGGATTATTGGGACATCAGGGTTGCTGCCAAGGACATGGCCGATAACGTCATGTTCGACTATGACGAGGACAGGCGTTTCGACGATGCCACCTTCAACGATGCGTTGATCGCGGGCGCAGCCATAACAGTATTTGTGGACGATCAGGCGCCGCAGCCAGCCGTCTCGCTGGTAAGAGACGAAGGGACCGGCATTGCGGTGGTCAATCCCAGCGTGCACTTGGGCGGCGATGGCGACGCGTTTGTCAAGGCCGGCAACGATGTTTACGCGGAGATATCGGTTCTGCCGTCCGAGGATACCTGCGAAGCGGTGAAGGTGCACTGGTACTTGGAAGTCGATGCAAGCTATGTCCACGTGGGAACATCCACCGACCCTTATCACTTCCCGGTTACCTTCAATCCTCTGACCGACGGGTTGATTCCTCCACACCAATTGGAGGACGGATGGTGGATGGGCCACCTGAAGGCCGAGCTTCACGACGGTCTGGGCAACTTCGCGGACGATGTGATTGACCTTTACATCCTGGATGTGACGCCGTCTCAGGCGGTCATCGTTGAGCCGCTGAACGATTCCTATGTCTCCGGAGATGTCAAGCTGTCCATACGGGCTCTGAACGATTATGAGATCGCCAAGGTCTGCTATGAGTACAGCTCAGACGGGCAGACCTGGTTGCCGGTCAACGGTGGTTACACCAATGCGTGTGTCACGCAGGACTGCGTGACTCCGTCAGACCCTACCTTCGTACTGATGTGGCATACCTTGAACACGGTGCAGGATGGGGCCTACTACCTGCGGGCAACCGCCACCGACTGCGACAACAACGTGGACGGGAATCCGCCCACCATCATGGTGACCGTGGCCAACGGACTGCCCAGCGTGGTTCTAGAGGATCCTCGCATCTGCGAGCGTGATTGTCCGGATAGTCCGCTGGACAACCTGGGTTACGTAGGCGGCACGGTGACACTGTATGCCACGGCCACTTCAGGCGTACCGGTGGATCGGGTTGAGTTCCAGTACAAGGGCATCTTCGGGGATCCAGGCACTTACACCGATATCGGGACTGACTACTTCGTCAGCGGTGGCAAGTACTCGGTGGAGTGGAACACCAGCCCGCTGGATGACGGACGGTATCACGTGATAGCCAGAGCGCACACCGCCGCTGGCAGCTATGCCGATTCCGATCCCGTAACCGTGACCGTGGATAACAGTGCTCCGTTTGCCCAGATAGTCTCCATCCAGGGCGATCCCAATCCGGACGGCATGAATATCACCTACGGCGACGTGATCGACATCGAACTGGTGGCCAAGGATAACACCTCA
>CAYFQZ010000492.1:0-4253 GCA_964345305.1 uncultured Ignavibacteria bacterium
CCCACCCTCCTTGCTTTCTTCGGATGTCTAAGATCATGTCCAGCTCACCGACGATTCTTTGAGCACCCTCCCGGTCGGCCTTGTTGACCACGAATATGTCGGCGATTTCCATCAAACCTGCTTTCATAGCCTGGACCGAATCGCCTGATTCCGGCACCAACACCACTACCGTGGTATCACATGCATTGACCACGTCCAGCTCCACCTGCCCCACCCCCACCGTCTCGATAAGAACGTAGTCCTTGCCGAATGCGTCCATGACCAAAGAGACCTCCTTGGTCGTGGTGGCCAAACCGCCGTACGATCCCCTGGTGGCCATGCTGCGGATGAAGACCTCTCCCCGGCTGGTCAGATCCTGCATGCGGATGCGGTCTCCCAGAAGCGCACCGCCGGTGAACGGGCTGGTCGGATCGACCGCGATGATTCCCACCTTGTTCTTCTCCTCGACCAAGAGGGAGGTCAGCTTGTCCACTATGGTGCTCTTTCCGGCGCCCGGAGGGCCGGTGAATCCCACTCGATATGCCCTCCCGGTCTTCGGGTACAGTTCCGCCAGAACCTTTCTGTAATCTGCAGACTGGTTCTCCACGAAGGAGATTATCTTGGACAGGGCCGTCCTGTCGCCCTCATAGAATCTTTCAAGGATGCTCATGATCGCGCAAAAGCTATCTCCTGGTTAACCTCTAAATCCGGCAGAGGTTTAAGCACTCACAATCCCTGATCCGAGATGTTTAGGTCTTTGATTCTCAGTTGAATCTTGAAGGTGTCGTTCCAGTAGTTGGTCTCCACCACGTAGGCCAAGTCGAGTCGTATTCCTCTCATGCACAGCACCTTCACCATATCACCCATTCCGAAGCCGATGCAGTCAAAGACCGGTCCGGCTTTCTTTACCCTCAGACGAAGATGATTGTTGCCGACCATGTAGGGTTCTCCCCATACGTGCAGTCTCCGAGTCATGAAAACCGGTCGCATGTTCTGTGGGCCGAAGGGCGCGAAGCGCTCCAGCACCCCGACCAATTCCGGATTGATATGCTCCAACTCCAGTTCGGCATTGATGAAAAGCGTTGGTATAAGATCCTCCTTGTGAAGTCTCGCGCCCGATACTTCCAGAAACCTCTCTCGGAAGGGCTGGATATTCTCGGGGAGAATGGAGAGCCCGGCGGCATACTTGTGACCGCCGTACTTGAGGAGAAACTCCTGACAATCCCTCAGCGCCTCGTAGAGATGAAAGCCGGGGATGCTTCTGGCAGAGCCCTTGCCCTCTTCCCCGTCGATGGCTATCATGATGGTTGGACGATGGAACCTTTCCACCAACCGGGAGGCTACTATTCCGATGACCCCCTGATGCCACCCGGATGAGGCCAGGACGATGGCCTTGTCGTTGACCAGATCGGCGTCCTGCTCAATCAAATCCAAAGCCTCCTTCAAGGTGGTCTCGTCTATGGTTTTTCTGCGCCTGTTCTCCTCATTCAGCGTGCGAGCTATCTCCGCGGCTTTGGCTTCGTCCCTGGTGGTCAGAAGCCTGATGGCCAGCTCCGCATCGCCCAGCCTTCCCACGGCGTTGATCCGCGGCGCCAGGATAAAGACCACCTGCCCGGTGCCTATCTTCTGGCCCAGTATGCCCGAGACGAAGATCAAGGATTTCAGGCCCGGCTTGGTGGTCTTGGCTATTTGGGCCATCCCGAACTTAGTGACGATTCGGTTCTCTCCCACTAGAGGAACGATATCGGCGGCTGTTCCCAAGGCCACCAGATCCAGGTGATCCTCCAGTTCAGTCTCGTCCTGCCCCAATCTCCTGTAGATGGCCTGAGTGAGTTTGAAAGCCACTCCCACTCCCGAGAGTTCACCGCCGGCATATCCCTCACCAATAGTCTTGGGATTGATGACGGCGCAGGCGTCCGGCAGGATCTCCTTGGTCTCGTGATGATCGGTGATGATGGTGTCAATGCCCTTGCTTTTGGCGAAGGTGACCTCTTCCACCGCCGTGATTCCACAGTCTACCGAGATGATCAGGCTGACCCCCCGCCTTTGAGCCTCCAGGATGCCCTCCTCTGAGAGACCGTAGCCTTCTATCAGGCGGTTGGGCAGATAGTAGGTGACCTCTGCTCCCAGTTTGTTCAGCACCAGAAACAAAAGGGATGTTGCGGTTATTCCATCCACGTCGTAGTCGCCGAAGATCATGATCTTTTCTTGGTCTCTCAAAGCCCGCACCACCCGGTCCACGCCTTTTTCCATGTCCGGCAGGAGAAACGGATCCAGCAGGTTTTCCACGGAAGGTGCAAGGAACTCTTCCGCTTTATCTTTTGTATCAAATCCGCGGCTGACCAGCACCTTGGCCGCCACCGGGGGCAAGGAAAGCTCGGAAGCCAGCTGATTTACACTCAACGGATCCGGCTCGGGGGCCAACTCCCATTTCAGTTTCATATGTGTATCACCGATCCTCAGTCGTTCGATGGTTCAACTCGGCACAAGCTTCGTCTGGTCTCAATGGTCAACAAAAGTTTAGTGGCTCAGCCCTCGGCTATCTTCGCGGAATCGAGGCGGCCGTGCCTTCAGAATACGAATTGATAAAGCACCGCCGCCAACCCGGACGGTGCGTTGAAAATCGAGCCCAGCTTCAGATCAGACTCCTGCGGCACCTTTGATCGGTCCTTCAGGGGTTCAAGCAGGAAAGCCAGGTCATCTCGCCAGGAAGCTTCCCTCCCCACACTCACCAGCAAGTAATCCACTTTGTTTTCTCTGGCAAAGTGGAGAATCTTATCAAAGGGAGCGAACGGAATGGTGAAGGTCACGCGATTGCAGTAAAAGAAAAAGGTGTCCTTCGACAGGAACATCACTCGCGCATCCCGGGGCACGGTATCGTCAGCCCACAATCCCAGCTTCTTATACTCCGCGGCCTCGAGATTCAGGTTTCTAAAGGTTTTTTCATGATTCTCCGCCATCCGGCTCGCCCTGGCCACGGAGAAAACAGACAGGAGTATAACAGCGATAAGAGCCGCCAACGTGCCCAGATTGAAGCTCCCTTTCTCGCCACCAGCTTTGGGTCCCCCGGCCAGAGCCTTTGTTACGTTCACCAGACCAGCTACGGAGAGCAGGATCAAAACGGGGGCATACGGCTCGATCAGCCGGCCGGCCGGGATGAAAAAGACGGGCATGGTCAGTATGGGAGAGAAGGCACACAAGAGAAACAGCCGCCCTTTCCATCCGTCCTTGTCCAGCTTCCAGGAGAATAGGTAAAACAGGGAAAGCAGCAGAAAAGGCAAGAAGAAAACATTGATCTTACTGACCCCGTCTGTCGCGCGTTTGATATAGTCACCGAAGAATCCCGGCCTTCCGAAGAAACTGAACATGCTCTCCTCGCCCAGAAGCACCCTTCCCTTCACCTGCCCATCCTCGGTCAATCCATCCAGGATCTCGGCAAAGGCCTGCCTTTGCCCAGAGTAGGTAGCGCCTCTGGCGTAAGCTCTTTGCTTGAGGATATTGTGGGCCGTCTTCCCGCTCAAGATCCAGTGACCGGTTTGCGAATGCATGAAACCCATGTAGGGGAGGGCCGGGATCAGAAACCCGATCAGGGATATGCCCAGCAGCACAAAGGAACCGGCCTTCGTTTTTAATCGTCCCCTCAGCTCGACCATCAAAAATAGCAGCAGCAGGAAAGCAAAGCCCACCAGAAACTCGGGGCGTGTCAGATAGCAGAGCCCGCTCAGTATGCCAAAAAGCAGGGCGTAAAGGTACGATCTTTTCAGGATCAGCAGCCATCCACAAAGCAGGGTGGTCAGAAGGAAGAACGTGTAGGTCGCCTCAGACAAGGGTATCACCGAGGTCACCACCAGGGCCGGGAAGAATACGACAAGGATGGAGCCCAGGTAGGCGGATTTGTGGCCGCGCACCTTCCTTGCCAAAAAGAAGAAAGGGACCACCAGCAGACTCCCAAGGACAACGGAGACCAGTGAAGTGGCGGATTCCAAGCTTCCCACGAAAAGCGAGAACAGGAATATCATGAAAGGATAGAAAGGCGACCAGACCACCGACCACCAGTGCAGACCGTGGCCGTTCTTGAGCCCCCAGGCGATCTTGGCATATATGGCCGCGTCTCCGGCCAGGGGAGACTGGTAGGACTTCAGATAGGAGAGTCGAACGGCAAGGGCGACCAGGGCGAGGACAGCCAGAAACGCCAGGCTGAACCACCTTTTGTTCAGAGTGTCATCGACCCTTTGCCAAACCTGATTAGTTTCTGCTTTCTTTTGCCCCCGAGA
>CAYFQZ010000493.1:0-3809 GCA_964345305.1 uncultured Ignavibacteria bacterium
TCCTGGAGATATTTCCTCCCTACCACCTCGTCAACTTCATAACCGAAGATGAGTTCAGAGCTTTTGCTGTAGAAGGTGATCTTTCCCTCGGTGCTGATGGTTATGATGGCTCGGTCCACGACGCTTTTGAAAATGTTCTCCAGCTGGCTCTTGGTCTGACCGAGTTCCCCATTCACCGAGTTTAGATCCCTCAGCATCTTGGTTATGGTGGCTTCATTGGCGGCAAGTTCTCGGTTCACCTCGGTCAGCTCCGCGGTTCTCTCCTCCACCTTCTGTTCCAGGGTTCGGCTGTATTCCTCCAACTCCTGCTTGGACTCCCTCAGGCTCTGGCTCATCCGATTGAATATGTTCCCCAGAACGCCTATTTCGTCGGAATACCTCAGTGGAACCTGAATACCCCACTCCCCTTCAGAAAGCTCATCGGCTGCCCTGGCTATTCTGCGAATAGGCCGGGTCACAAAACCGGAAATGTAGTGAGCCATTAGCATTCCCAGAACCAGGATCAGAAAGTCAACGGCCAAGATCAACTTCCTCTTCTGCGCCATCTTCATCCTGGGGGAATTCGGGCTGATGCCCAGCGTGAGCGTTCCCAGGATACCGTGACCGTCCTGGATCGTCCGAACGATGTGCAGCTGACCCTTGGCTGCCGGAGCGTCGAGCGGAGGGCGTGCAGGTTCGCCTCCTCCCGGCGCCGGCCTTGCGGATTGATAGAAAAGGGTGTCATCGTGCGCGAAACGCACTATTTGAACAAAAGAGATGTCCTGATCCTGAAGGACCCTCTCCACCATCTTCTTTGTCGACTGGCGATCTTCCAGGTGTCCGGAGCGAGTCAGATCGCCTGCCAGCAGCCAAGCAATGGTTTCTCCTTTGGCTTTTATCTCCTCCAGAGCAGCATTTCTCTGCTGAACCGGGAAAAAGAGGAAATTGAAAGTGGAAACCCCCAGAAGGAGAAGAAGAAAACCCGCGCTTATCTTCGTCCTGATGGGCCTGTCGAAAAACGTTCTGAGTATGTTCATCTTTCACCCGTCACGCTGGTGCAGGCAAACATTCAAAGCGACAGGGTTGATGATCGGCGTCTCCGTCGCAGACGGGCCTTGCCGCCTTAACTTGGGCCCGGGCCTTTCGAAGAACGTGCCGGGGACGTCGGGTGTCAGGGTCCGGTCCAGAGATGGGATTCGCCTTCTACAACTCTTCATCATGCAAAGCAGAGGCGAGAGCCAAATCCGATGCGCAGCGTGTTATTGGCCACGCGCCCCAGCCATACCAGGTGACTCTGGCCGGAATAAGGGCGCGTGATCCCTGCCTGCGGACTGCCCCAAAACCTAGGCAATCTTCTTGAGTGTGCCCCGTTCGTTCTCAGCAAGCGGCATCCAGTGACTTCTCTATCTTTAATTGAATCGGCAGGTTTGAAGGGGTGCTTTAATTTTGGCCTTGCCGCCACCTTCAGGTTCCGCAAATGGCGAGGGGTCTCGTCCAGAGGCCGGAGCCTTCCGCTCCTGCCGGCTCCGCACACCGGTTGCATCGCTCGACCGAAATCGAACGAATTGAATCCGGCGGTTCGACCAGCCAAAAGCCGAGGAGTCACAACGGGTGCCTGATGGAAAGAGAGTCTTGAGGCTGGATCAAAACCGGTGAGAAAAAGCGTGCGCTTCAGGATTCGCCCGGAGGGCTGGCTGAAGCCTGCTGGCAGATGTTTTCTCCTCCCATCATCTCAGGAAGCAAGCGTCTTTGGTGCGATTTCTTACCTCCCTCTCGACATCCAGCATCTTCACGCCTGGCGGATAGGTCTTGTGTTGCACCTGATAGATATCCTGAAAGGCTTTGATGATTGCATCCATTCTGAAGATTTCCCTTTTGCTGGCCTGGATGAATCTCCTCACCTCTTCCTTGGATAACCCCGCTTCCTCGTTTGTCTGGGAGAGGAGCTCAACCTTACCAAGCAATACGGTCAAGGGACTGTTCAGGTAGTGGGAGATGGTGCGGGCCAGATCGTTCAGCGCGGTCAAGGTTGACTGCTTCTTCTCAATGTGTGCAATCTCTTGCTCAAAAAGTGCTTCCCGCGGAGAGATTCCTCTCTCTTGCAGCTCCGGCTTGGCCCCAACCGCCTCCTGTTTCCGTGAAACTACTTTCAAGTATCGCTTCATCCAAAAGCCTCTCATGCAGTTAAGCTGGCGTCGGCTGCGCAGGCCGTTAACGGCCGAAAACTCGAGGTTTCGCGGACTGGTGGCATGGTATTTGATTTATCGGCACTGTGACCAAAAGGTTTAAAAGGTGCGAGCCTTAATTTGGTGAATCACTGTTGACAATCCGTACAGGCCGCACGCATGGCCCCTGAGGAAACCGATGATACAGACTCGGGCCCACAGAACAACAACTAATGGCAGCTGTAAGTCGCGCTTGGTCACGATTTACGCGATGTTCAGATCGCCTCTCCGAGACCGCTCAACAGCGGGCATCTGTGGGAGGCAAGGTGGAAATTTCTATGCAGCCGGTTCGAATATTGAATCTAGCGACCACAACAAGCTTTCAGCAACCCTAACCAGGAGGTAAAATGAGAGCAAGGCTAAGCTTTTTTGCGCTCTGTCTGGTGGCAGTGGGGGTCTTTCTGGCAACTGGGCCTGCGTTGGCCTACTACTACCCGCCGGCCAACGTCCCTCCCGGACCACCGCCCAACTACAACCAGGTGGACACCAGCTATTTTGTCGGAACTCCCGAGCTGCCCATGCCCCCGCCCGACACCGGGGGACTCTTTGTGTACTACGACCAGGGCAGCTGGTGTGTGGCCAACCATCTCTACTCCATAGGGAACTCTCTGGAGCAGTTTCACTGCTGTGTCCTGGCTGTGTTGGATCAGCCCCCAACGGTGGGGGTAAATGTGTTCGCAGAGGAGTTTGAGTTCTGGGGTGATACCACCGTGGCTCTATGCTTGAAGCAGAACGACAGGTGGGGCTGGATACCCTGGGGAGACGATTTGTACGAAATATGGTGGGATGTGACCACCCGCGAATGGAAGGATGGAGCGGGCGATCCCAATGACTTCATGCGTTTCAGGATCAGCGGGCGCGCAATTGATTTCAACCTCTGCTCTAGCGATCACGCTGGAACGCCCTTTGGACCAGACCAGATATATTTGGGCGCGAACAAAACCCCTCTCTTTTCGATTCCCGGATTTGTCGATACCTACCCCGGGGTCGATGATCCCTACCAGTCCCAGGCCGGCAGCGACCCGACGGCGGACCCCAACGTCACCATCTTCACACTGAAGAGCGACACGCCCCGTTCATACAACAAAAACGGCCTGATCAACTTTACCGATTCGTACAGCTGCGGTCTGGCCCTGGATTATGGCCAGAGGTATGCGGGGACATTTGCTTACGAAGGTAACGGAGTTCAGTTCTCCACATCGAATCTGGGTCCGCCCAACCGGAATCCCAACATAATGATCACACCGGACACCAGCGTCTTCGTCTGCACCGAAGACTCGGTGATGATCTGGATTTTCGCCTCCGACCCGGATGTGGACGACACCATCACCGTAGAGAAGATATCTGGAACGGGCGTCTACCAGCCGCAGACTGACCTCACCCCCATCTATGACGAATTCTACTTTCATCCTGACACCTCGGGAGTCTACGAGTTCATCTTCCGGGTCACCGACAAGGGGGGACTCACCGATCAGGATACCACCCTGGTGACGGTTCAGCTTAACCGGCCTCCCGAACTGACCTGCCCGGACGACGGAGTGATCAATGCCGGCCTGACGTTCATCAGCAGCGACTTCTCGGCCACCGACCCGGACGGAGACGCCG
>CAYFQZ010000494.1:0-8248 GCA_964345305.1 uncultured Ignavibacteria bacterium
CAACATCAGACACATAATCATCCAGGTTGATGGTTGTAAAGGTCTGACCTTCAGAAATGGTCTGATCCGGGATGTCCGAAACCACTGGTGCTGTCTGACTCCACGCCACCGGGATACCAGTTGCCAGAAGAATAATAGAAGCGATTACAAGACCAAAAAGTCCTCTCTTCATCTTTTTCATCCTGTTTTGGGTAATTTGGATCCTTTTGCCGATAAAGAATCCAAGGACAAATGTCCTGAGTTATTGAATCGACTCAAATTGACTCTCCATTAGAACAGCAGTTTATCCAACAGCCCCAGGTCCGAACTACTTCATCATCACCATCTTCTTGGTGTCCTCGTAGTCTCCTGAACGCAATTTATAGAAGTATATTCCGGATGCCACTTGGCTACCGTACTCATCCTTCCCATCCCAGATAACGTTGTGGGTTCCGGCATCCATCGGCTCATCTACTAAAGTCCTGATGAGCTGGCCCAACACGTTGTAGATTCTCAGAGTTGTGGGTAAACTGCCCCCACCCACCTGCGACGGAAGCGTGAACTTTATGGTAGTGGACGGGTTAAAGGGATTGGGAAAGTTCTGCTCCAATTCAAAGGCAACCGGCACCGACGGTGATCCGTCTCGCACCGGTATCAAAGCCGCCTTTTCATCGGCCAGCACCGCCTGCTTCAACTCGATTCTCACGTTCTCATCGGCCAGCGGGCTGAGCACGGCGGGCAGCGATATGATGTTTCCGTCGCCCACCTGGATAGGTTGGTTCGACCAATTGTAAAGGAGCAAAGTCAGTTTCCCCTTTCCGCTGTCTCGGTATTCCATGAGAAAATGGTCCGATCTTTCGGACAGTCGCGGCACCTGGAATGAAACCTCGTCCGGATCATAATTGATCTCCAACTGCGCTCCGGCAACCGGCACTTCCAGATCGGCCAGGACCTTGACGTCTCCTGAGCCTCCCGACAACAGCTCCTCACAATCAAGCCGGATGAAAGCCATGGGCCCGGGATACACCGGCGGTGACGGTCCCATCCATCTGCCCAGAATCATGTCTATCATGGCCACCAGATCACCGACGTTGATCAGCGAATCCTGGTTGGCATCAGCGCTCTGCTCCTCTCTGGATCCGAAGGAGATCTCCTCCAAGATGTAGTGAACTAAAGCGACGATGTCTCCCACATCCACCGTGCGATCCAGGTTGCAGTCTCCGAACATATCGATCCAGAACGTCCCATCGACCATGCCCAGCGGGTACGAAGGATAGCCCGGATTTATCGCCTCTCTGGCGTTCTCTATCAGGATGTCCACCTCTCCGGGTTCTGCGTCCGGATGCACCCTGAACGCCGGATATACCATGGTGTCCAGCCCCGGAAGAATGGTCTCTCCGGCCAATCCGAAGACCAGCACCGTGGCTTTCCCTGCGCTGTCTCCCAGGTTGGTGTACATGGAGAAGCCATCTATGGCAGCGGTACGCACGATGGAGTCGACGTCCAGCTTGGTTGGGTCCCAGCGGAAGGTGAACTGGAATCCGTAAATGGGCGCCGAATTAGTTATCATGAATGGTGTCAGCCTCTCACTGCTTCCCGGTACTCCCCCTTGCAGGGTGGAGGCCATCAGCAGGTCCTGGGCGGTCTCCAGAACGTCTATTCTGACCACCAGCGTGGTCAAGCAATCGTGTTCGTCCGTGGCCCTGAAGGTCACGAATCTGGTGGCAGGCGCCTCATCGAATCCGGGGGTATATTGGAAGGTGGAGGTGACCGATCCCACGCCCTGTGCATCATCAAAACTGTAGCTTAAGCCATCCGGGTCCAGCGGGTCCATGGTGAGGTTAATCAGATCCGCGTCCTCGTCCGTGGCGCGTACGTCAAACTGAAGAGTAGTCCCCTCGTTCACCTCAAAGGAAGTTTGCGTGGGCAGGGCGAAGACCGGACAATGGTTGGGAGGGGGCCCTCCCGTCTGTACAGTGAATTTACCATTCCGGGTATTGGGAATCAGGAAGTCAGCCGACGTATCGGCGAAGTTGTTCGCCAGATAGGTCTCTCCCGGCTCAAAACTCCAGAACTGGTCAAACTCGATATCAGTGACGACTCCCGGAACGGCATCAGGGTCGACCAAAAACTTGAATCGCACGATCGGCCCGGTACCCACGGGGATCAGAGGTGGCAAGTCGAACAGGTCCAGCGCGGCCGTGAACCGCAGGGTATCCAGATGCTTGTGTCGAATCCGTGCTGCCACCAAGTACCAGTCATCAGCCGAATACACCGAGGCGCGGCCAGCGAATTGGTACTCGGCAGCCCAGTGCGAGGAGGTGCATTGATAGGCAGGATTCGTGTCGCAAGGCTCTATAATGAGCTGGGAATCTGGATAGATTATGTCTTTGTTGTAGACCAGCTTCAATTGCCACCCCACCAGCGGCCTGGTGTTGGTCATGTTGATGGTCAGCCAAAAACTCTCTCCCGGGTTGGCGGTCGTATCGACCACGATCAACGTATCGTCATCCAAGTAAACGTCGCCCTTTGTCTCGAGGTGGGAGTTGACTGAGGCCAAGGCCTCCTGTGAGCCCGGGGCGAGGTCGGCACTTATGTCCTCAAAAACCCAATTCCAGCCCGCAACGGACACCAGCCAGAGGACGAGCAGAACGCCCGGGACAAATGCAAGCGGAACTCTCGTGATTCTCCGAATAGATTTACTTTTCATGATACACCCACCTCCCCGCGTGGATTAATTTCTCGCCAAACCCAATATGGTCTTTCCGAAGCGATGGCTCCTCCTCCCTCAGAAGAGCAAACCCTGTGCCGATCTTTAACTTACCGACAATCGTCCAGCGCAGCATTTTCAACCTTTCTATCTGTTCGTTTCGCGCCAGTCCCAGCCTCTCGGGAGGACTGGCCAGTCAACCCTCGGATATTTCCATCAGCGCCACATCATATTTCCGCAATTCAGGTCACACTGTGTGCACGGCCATGCACGCGTCCCGGCCTAGCTGCACAGGGGTGATGAAAAGCCGATCAGGCTACTTTAGCAGGACCATTCGCCTGCTTTTTGAGTACTCCGAAACCTCCAATCTATAGAAATAGACTCCACTGGCCACATCGTGGCCCTCCTCGTTCTTTCCGGTCCAGATCTCCTGGTACTCACCCGGAGATTTCTCTTCGTTCACCAACGTCTTCACCAGCTGACCGGTTATGTTGTAAATCCTCAAGCTGACCTTCACCGGATGATCCGTTCCCACAGTGTATCTGATGCTGGTGGAAGGATTGAACGGGTTGGGATGGTTCTGGTAGAGGGCAAACCTCGTGGGCAGTGAGACTTCCTCGTATTCCTTCTTGACCTGCAAAAGCTCGCCCTCACAGTCGGCCAGGGACACCTGGATGGCGTCGAAACCATCTCCCTTTAAACTGAAAAGGCAATCGTCCAGGGGCAGCGGTTCTGCCTCCGGACCAATGACCAACACTCTAAACTCATTACCGGTTCGATAGGTATGCAACTCCAGATCGCTTGCCCGGGGTGCCAGCTCGACGTTTTCGATCTGGGCATCCTCCCCCTTGAATATCACCAGCGCGCCGCCGACCTCGCTCTCCGACTCCAGACTGATAGAGGTGTGCGAAGCCTCTCTGGTGATCCTTGCCACTGCTATCCTCTCGGAGTCGACATCATCCCCGCCAGGCGCCAGGTCCTGCTGAATGATGCGCTGGATCAACAATACCAGGTCCGTCAGCGTGGCCATCCTTCCGTCCTGGTTGATGTCGGCGTTGATCTTCTGCTGAGGGGTAAGGTCGGTCCTGTCCGACAGGTAGGCGGCCAGTTTCACCGCATCTCCCACCTCGTAAGGTAATCCGTTTTCGTTTATGTCTCCGACAAGGGTGCTTCCCTCATACAGCAGTGCTCCGCCATTGCTGAGACTGGCCCTTTCCTGCGGTATGAATCGGCCTTGCGGCGTGGAAAGTGTGTTATCGCTAAAATCAAACGAGTAGAACTCAATCGGAATCAACAACCCGCTGAAGCTGGGGTCATTGGTGACCTTGAATCTAAGATAGGCAATGGCCGCTGAATCGGGTGCCAGGGGTGCAATACGGACTTGATTGGGAAAATCGGCGATGCCCACTATCTTGACCTGCCGGTAGAGCCCGACAAGCTCGTCATGGTAATGAAAATACTCCCAATCGCGGGTTCCGGTGCTCTGCCGGGAGGCCTCAAGGAAGACCAGTACTGTCGGGTCGTAACGGATCAGAAGCTCCATGCCGGCAACCGGGTCAGGGTTGGCCAGATTGACCGGAATGTCGGCCACGCCGCCCAGTATGCATTCATCCACACCCAGGCTAAGGCTAAAAGAAGACGGGGGGGCAACCCTGATTCTTGTCTGGCTTAAGCCGTCCCCGCCCGAGTTATCGACGGCTCGGAACGTGACTGGCCACAGGCCGGTGTCTGCCGGCTCGGGCTTCCAGGTGAATATACCCAATTCCGGATCGAAGCCTGCCCCGGGTGGAGGCTCCAATACTTCGACCGTCACCTTCTCCAGATCCGGATCACTCGCCCTCACCTGGAAAACCAGCTCGTTTCCGGCCGTCACCTCCAGCGACTCGGGCGAGATCAACTCCGGGTCTCGGTTCACGTTGATCACGTTGATCACCACCCGCAGCGGGGAGCTTGCACTCCCGTCCGAGGCGACGAAGAAGAGCGTGAACGGGCTCTGCGCCGATGACCAGGGACCGATGAAGTCCGGTGTCCAGAGCAGGCTGGCGCTGCCGTCCGTACGATCCTCGAATAGCGCAGTGGGAGGCGCATTCATTACCGACATGCTGATGGGATCGCCATCCGGGTCCCTGGCCCTCACCCGCACCTCGATGGCGTGCCTCTCGGGCACGTAGCAGGTGGTAAACGTCCCGCCCTCTGTGCTTCCTCCGCCAAGCCAAAGCTCGGCCCTATCCGGGCTGCTGACCAGACAGGTTGCGGTCGGATCAAAAACCGGAGCGCGGTTCTGGCACCAGAGGTCATCAGCGGCAACGATCAGCGACAACCCCAGAATAAGAGTGTATGTAGAGCCTTTCAAGAACAGTCCCTTGCGCATTCTCGGCACCCGAACTCTCTAGTACTTAAATATAAGCCACAGGCCGTTTTTTCCAAGCCAAAAAGTCGCAAAATCTATGCCCGCCAAGGGGTTTTGTTCAAAAAGTGACCACGACAAACCAGGTACCCATATGGCCTAATCCGCCTGGAAGAATTTCCCCTTCGCCTTTACTTTTTCTCACCAAGTCGACCCCCGGCCAACAACAAATGGGGGGGCTGGTGAACCGTCATAAGACCGGTGGCTGCACGGTCCGAATCGCTTTTTGGGTGACCGCCGACTTCCAAGTACACAGCTCCTCAACACCTTTTACGCAAACTCATGCGAAACTTCTAACCTCCGGCTTCAAAACTCCCGGCCGTGCCGGGATCAAGACTGCCATTACTCTTCCGGCCCCCGGAGCGGCCTTGCGTTCGACCTTCCGACCGGGTCGGCTCCTCCACAGGCCCGGATGTTCCGTCCACGGGGCACGCCGCCCGGTGGTTGGTGCCCCTTTCATGGAAAAAAATAGCCGTTTCTACCTTTTGCGGCGGAACGGCTTCAGATCGCATCAGCGCTTCCTCCTGGCCCAAGGGCCAAGACAGTATGTAAATTCGGTGAATTTTTATTAACCTGCTAAACGCAACCAGATTCTTTAGCAAGCCTTGCGTTAGCGAAGTTTCCTCTTTTCCTCCTTACCTAGGTTTGTGGTTTTCAAGGCGAAGGAGGGGAATTCAAGATCCCCTCCTTCGCCAAAGACGAATACGATGAAGGTTACTTCATCATAACCATCTTCGCGGTCGCACTGTTTCCAGCAGCCATCAGCTTGTAGAAGTAGACACCGCTGGAGACTTCGTTGCCAGCATTGTCCTTACCGTCCCAGGTGACCACGTTCAATCCGGCAGTACCCATACCCTCGTAGCTACGCACCAGCTGTCCGGCAACGTTGTAAATGCTCAGGCTGTAGCTAGCGGCCTCAGGCATGCTGAAGCTCAGGTTGACGAACGGGTTGAACGGGTTGGGATAGGCAGCATGCAATGCAAAGGCGGTCGGAGTCATCCGAACCGTGATGGCAGTCCCCAGTTCGCGGCTGTCGCGATCCACAGCAGTGACACTGGTCAGCTCGGCACCGGAGAAGCTCAGAACCTCGGCGTTCTCTATGCTGTTACCATTCCTGCTCCACACCAGAACCTTGTTGTCGTTGGTCATCATCTCCATGTTGGAGGCAAGCAGGCTGGCACCAACCGCACCGTCGAACTCAAACAGAATGGCGCCGATCGGGCTGGCACACTCTGCAGCGATGGTGCCGTCGGAGACCACCATGGTAGCAACCTCAGAGGACGGAGCCAGCTTCGGAAGAGCCACCGCATCCTGCAGGATGACCCTGATCAAGTAAACCAGGTCTGACAGGGTCAGCGGCCTGCCGTCTGCGTTCACGTCAGTGGCGCAAATCTGAGCAGCGCGCTCATCCGGATCGGTATGGAAGACATCCACACCCTCGACGTGGTAGGCGGCAAACAGAACCGCGTCCGCTACCTCGTACGTGATGGTGTTGAGGTTGATATCTCCACGCTTGCAGTCGACCTCGCCCTCGTCGCAGATGGGAATGCCACCGCAGATCTCGGAGCAGTTGGCCTCACCGGTTAACGGATCGCCCTGGAAGGTCACGGGCTTAAGCTCCGGTACCGGATCGTCGCAGCAATCCAGATCGAACTGGCAGGGAAGTCCGCTCACGTACAGGATGTTTCCGGTCTCGTCCGAGAACGTGTTCTCGCCGCAGTCCGGATCGATCGGCGGATCAGGATCATAGTCGCAAGGCGTCCACTGCCAGCAAACCGGGATGGTGAACCCTCTCAGGTTCTCGTCGCTGTTGATCACGAAGTAGAGCTCAACCAGCTCGCCCGTGGATCCGGCCGGTATGGGCGTACCCATGACGGTATTCGGCAGGTCGTACATACCGAACAGCAGGATCTTGTACTTGCAGCAACCGCAGCTCGGGCAGGGCAGCAGCCTGTAAGTGAACTCCTCGAAGTCGCCAAACTGCGTGCCGTCGATCAACTCTCCCTTCCTGGCCTGCACGAAGGTCATGCTGGTGTAATCGAAGTCGATGTGCAGCTCAAATCCGCCGATAGCATCAATGAAGCCGCTCACGACCTCGATGGGCAGCATGACCAGATCGCCCGGATTGGCACAAGGATCAGCAGTGGCAATGTTCACCATGGCCTGCTTCTTGACTTCCACGTCGAAGCAGCACTCGAAAGTCTCATTGCACTCATCCGTGATCTCCAGGCAGATGGTGTAAACCACATCGTTCTCGTTCGCGTTGGTCGCCCACTCGACATGGCTGTCAACGATAGTGGGATCAGGGCTGGCTACAGGAGCGGGTGTGATGCTCTTGAAAGCAACCGTGGCTCCCGGGCAGTCGTCGTCGGGAACGAAGTCGGTGCTCTCAAAGGTTCCGCCAGCAAGGACAGAGCCATCATCCGGACACTCCAGGGTCGGAGTCGCGTTGGTTACGGTCAGATCGAAGGTGCACTGGCCGGTGGCCTGGCACACGTCGGTCACGGTAACCGTGATGGTGTACGGACCGCCAACATCGTCGCAGTCAGTATCCCAGGTGATGTTTCCGCTGCCGTCGATGGCGATTCCGACAACACCGGAGATGTCGTAGCTTATCGCATCATCGTCGTCATCGCTGCCAACTGCCACGTCGGCAAAACCATCGCAGTACTTGAAGGTGGCAGTAGCCGGGCAGGTTACGGTCGGAGCATGGTTGCCCAAGACAACCGGCGGCTCACACACCTTCGGGGTCGGCCACATCAGGTTGGTTGCATCGGCATCGTCGGTGCAGATCAGCTCGATGTATCCACCGTCCAGGCAGTGGTTGGTCACGTCGTAGCTGACGTATCCTTCCACAGTCTGAGCTGGCGGAGCAACGGTGTAAGTCACGCTCACATTGCCGAAACCGGTACCGTTGGGGGTAGCGGTCACGCCGGTGACCACTCCATCCTCGTCGTAGGCCTCAAAGGCGAGCTGCACGTCGGTCTCATTGGTGAAATGAGTCCCAGCGCCGCCCGGGCAGGTCGTAAACTCCGGCGGGATGTTAGGGATGATGAAAGGGCGGAAGCAGTACTCTTCCTGTCCCAGGTAGTCATCCCAGATCATCGGGATGTAGGTCTCCGCTGCAGAGTTGGAGAACGCCAGCCTGGACG
>CAYFQZ010000495.1:0-1612 GCA_964345305.1 uncultured Ignavibacteria bacterium
CGTGATCATGGAACTTGACTCCGAAGGGAACAGGATTGACTATCAGATAAAAGAGAGCTTGATCAAGAGCAAGGCCAAGCTGAATTACGATGAGGTGCAGAAATTCTTTGACACCGGGCAGGTGAGCAAAAACGTGCAAGGCCTGGAGACCGATTTGTCGGAGATGAGAAAGCTCAGCCGGAAGCTCCTGGAGAAGAGGCTGGAAAGGGGAAGTCTGGATTTTGACCTTCCGGAAGCACACGTGGTTCTGGGAAAAGACGGAAATGTGCAGGACATATTCGAGGTGGCCAGACTGGAAAGCCATCGCCTGATCGAGGAGTTTATGCTTCTGGCTAACCGCACCGTGGCCGAGCACTTCAGCCGCCTTTCCGTACCCCTCCTGTACCGGATACATGAGGAGCCGGACGAGGATAAGATGGAGGCTTTCTCGGACTTTGTAGCAACCTTGGGCCATTCGTTTAAGGTAACGGGAAGAATACGGCCAAAGAAGATCCAGAGATTTCTCAAATCGCTGGAGGGTAAGCCGGAGGAGGAGCTGGTGAACGAGATCCTGCTGCGATCCCTGAAGAAGGCTTGTTATGATCCGGAGGACGTGGGGCATTTCGGGCTGGCATTCTCACATTACACCCATTTCACCTCAGCCATCAGAAGGTATCCCGACCTTCTGGTGCACAGGCTGCTCAAGGAGCTGCAGGCCGGAAAGTATACCACTGCAAGACAAGCCCGGATTCTCCGCCGTTTACCCAAGATCGGAGAGATCACCTCCCAAAGGGAAAGATCGGCAGATGAGGTGGAGAGAGAGTCGATAAAGATCAAGCAGATTGAGTTCATGCAGGATAAATTGGGAGAGGAATACGACGGCCTGATCTCCGGTGTGGTTCGTTTCGGATTCTTCGTGAGGCTGGACAAACTTCTGGCTGAAGGTCTGGTGCGGGTATCGAGTCTGGACGACGACTTCTATGTTCTCGACGAACCGGGCAAAAGATGGGTGGGAAGACGGACCAGAAAAGTTCACAAGTTAGGGGATAGGATCAAAGTCCAGGTGATAAGGGTGGATAAGGAGAAAAAGGAGATAGATTTCACGTTGGCCGGAAGAGATGTGCTCGCACGCCGTCGGGGGAGAGACAGACGAAAGAGAACACCTTAGCTTGAGGGAATCAACCTGATTGTGTTTATATTGCCGTGCGCTTTGCGCGGAAGGTACGCGGCGAGAAGTGAACGTCTAACCTCGTCACTTTCCTGACAGATCGGCGAAAAGCATTTTTTCAGTTGTGATTCGGTTTTTTTATTCTTACTTTCTATTCCGTCTTGAGATCAAGGACGGGAAGGTTACATGAATCAGCCGGCCAACATACTTGTGATAAGCCCGGAGGCAAAGCTATCCCACGGAATCGGTCAGGCCCTCTCCGATATTAGTCCCCAGATCAGAACCGTGCCCAACAGCCGGGATGGCGTGAAAAAGCTGCGCGAAGAGAGGTTTGACATCGTTGTCTCGGATTCCCGGATGCAGGACTTCTCCTGTCCCGTCCTGATCCGCAGAATCATAGCCAGAAGCCCGCAGGCAGATATCTTGGTCGGACTTCCCCTGGAGGATCTCTATCGGCAGCAGGAA
>CAYFQZ010000496.1:0-1663 GCA_964345305.1 uncultured Ignavibacteria bacterium
ACCCTTCGCTGGGAATCGAATTCAAGATGGTCTGTTTGTCCTCCGAGGTGAGAAACTTGCCATTGTAGCGGTCGTACTGCTGCAGATTAAGGCTGTTGTTGTAAGCTCTGATGGACAGCGAGAATATGGTCCAACCTCTGTCTGGATCCGAGGACAGGCCCAAGTTGGCGGGGTTCCAGAAAGCCGACTCCGCCCCTCTGGCCACGGAAGTGTAGGCTCCGGCCATTCCTACACTTCTGGCTGAACTGTAACCCGACGCAAAGAGCTTCTCCGGAATGAGCAAGCTCAAGCCCAATACGACTATGACCAGTTTGGTCTTCATACCTCTATTCCTTCTTATTCCTGACGTTAAGTTCCAGATATGCCGTTATCTTTATGAAATCGCTTGACGAGACCCGGATCGACTCTCCGCCGGTTCCCGGAAAATAGACGGTCCCGGCCGCGTAGAATGGTTCACTGGTAAACACCTGGAGTTCCTCATGAGTCAACTCGATCTCGGTTTGCGAGAAGCTTGAGCCGTTCACCAGACCGTCGTAACCCAGCTGGCCCGCCGGGACGTTTACCGGGCCGATGCTGAGGTCCGGATTAGAGTAAAGCTGCTCTGAATTCCGGGCGAACAATAGGGTCGCTTCTCCCTCCAGGGGGAGGCGACTTTCCACCTTCAGCACTATCTTTGCGAAGTTGATCTGATCCTCGATCATCTCCCTGACGTCGTCACCCACTTCGTCCGAGTCCGCATCTATCTGAACCTCGCAGGCATCCAGGATCAACTCCAACGGAGAGCTGACCTTTATTCTGCCAAAGAAGAAATCTTCCTCCCGCACGATACCATATGACTCCCCGTCGCCGCAGATGATCTCCCCCGTCAGCGTGAGGCTTTGGGGGACAGGGCTCAGCAAGGATTCCAGCTGGTCTTCAAATACGGACGTTACCGCAGTTCCAAACGGGCCGCCTGCCTCAACCTCTGCTTGCAGGCTCAGATTCTGCCCGCTCTCTCCCTGTACCTCCAAAGACAGGCTGGCTGGCAGGTCAACACCATTGTGGATTTCCAGGCTCAGGCTGGCGTTGGTCAGGTGTGCCGACTCGAAACCCGGAGGAATGTCAAGCTGACGATGGATCGGCTCTATCTCCACTCGCGTGGCTTCAACTGTGCCGGAGATCTGGGCGAAGATCATCTCGGAAAGAAGCACCTCCGCGGTGACCGAGTCCGATGCACCAAAATCGATGAGAGCACCTTCCGAGCCGGGCGACCAGATTCTTGCACCGACTTCGGCTTCATTTCCGTTGTTCGGCTTAAGGGTATAACCGTCCAGAGCCAAAACAAGATCAGATGAGTCTTGGGCGGGCAGATTGCACAGTGTGGACAAGATGTGTCCGTCCTTTTCCAAGCCGGGAAAATCGATACCTACGGTTGCTCTGACATTGAAGAAATTACGGAGATTCAGGCAGAGCCGGCCGCTTCTGATCAGAGCGCTGTCTATAACGCTGCCCGTGGCCAGTTGTATGCTCTGGTTATCTTGCAGTTCAAAAGAAGGAACCTTGACCACGCCCTGAACCACCTTTATGCTGTCCACGGAGAGGCCCACCACCAGATACTTGTTTTCAAAGGACAGAACCTCGCCGCCCGGACAGACCACCTCTACTTGGATAGCAAGTTGGCCGG
>CAYFQZ010000497.1:0-1858 GCA_964345305.1 uncultured Ignavibacteria bacterium
CCGAGGAGAGGGAGGCCACCATCCGCCAGCAGGAGGCCACCATCCGTAGACATGATGAATACCTGACCAAACTTGGGCTGAAACCGCTTATTCGTCTTGCCATTCGCCTCGGATTCTTAGGCCTGAATGACGACGAAGGATAGCATAATGCGAAGTATACGTAAGAGGGGAGTGACCCTATGGAGGTATTCGGCAGATACGTACACAGATTTTTTGATGCCTTGAAATGTTTCCGACAGCTTCGTCTGCCTAACCCCGGTGAAGGAGATAGTGTCCTCATGACGAAGATGAATCGCTATGCAAAGGACTGGAACGCATACAGCAAAACATGGGACGACCAATACGGTCAACAGTACACGTGCCTGGGCGATGAATGGAACGATGACAACACCCCCGATCGAAAACGTGATTCCTTCTACTTCAGCGCGTACGCGGAACGGTGGATCAAACCTGATATGACAGTTCTGGAAGTCGGTCCCGGCGGGGGAAAGTGGACAGTGCGCATAGCCCCAAAGGTGAAACACCTTCTCGTTCTTGACGTGGCTGAAGAAATGCTAAAAAGAACCAAAGCCCGTTGTGAGTCACTAGGGATCAATAATGTAGAGTATATCCTGGGCAATGGCAAAGATTTTCAACCTGTAGCTGATGAGTGTATTGATTTCTTCTTCAGCTATGACGTATTTGTGCATATTGCCCTTGAGGATACTTGGCCCTATGCTCAAGAGATAGCTCGTATCCTTGTACCTGGCGGTTATGGTGCCTGTCACTATGCGATAGGCTCTGTCCCCGAAGCATGGAACCGAATCGAACAGGAAAACGACTGGTACCGATTCGGCAAGCACACCCGCGGTCAGTTTTACTACTTTAGTCCAGAGACGCTGCGGAGGATGTACGAGCGCTGCGGGTTGCACGTTCTGGAGCAGCATCAAGAAGCCTACCATTGCACGTGTATCTTCAATAAGCCGGTCGTAAATATTGTCCCGAAATTGGAGGACTTGCTGAAACAACTGATTAGCCAGGAGGCAGATGATGAGCAGGTCCGCGCCACAATAGTGGCTGCGCTTCAATCGTTGCCAGGCGAGCTTGGACAAAGTCTCGGTCCCCTACTTGTTGAAGCGCAAGAGGAAAAAGATTTCCATAAAAGGGTTCAGTATGCAGCGAAGATACGCCAAATATGGCGGGGAATATAAGAGTTGTCCTGAGATGCGTAGCGACCAAGCGCAAAGGCAGATGTTAGACGAAACAGCGGAAGAAAAGGCAGAAGCTATACACGGGGCGCATCAGCATAATAGGTCAGTGGGCTGATGGTTGAGAAGTGGCGCCTCTCGTTCAATATTGAGCATACCGGCAGTCCTACACTGGCCGATCCGGCGCCTGCCTTCGGCCTGTTGGCGCGTACCTGGGCAGCGTTGGGGAGCTTTGGCTGGCTGCTCACCGCCCTGATCTGCCTGACGCTTGGCTATATGTTTGTCTGGCAGCGCGGATTCTACATAGACGACTACAACCTCAGGCTCTCGGCTATTGATGTGCTGACGGGCCAGTGGCGACCGATGTGGAGCCTTAGCAGGATTGAGACCTTTCCTGCACGGATATTGACCTGGATGGTCGTTACCAGCTTTGCCGGGCTGATGCCAACTCACGAGTTTTTCGTCAGGTCAGTCTCAACGCTCGGCATCGGTGTCAACGCGCTACTGTTGGGCTGGCTGATCTACCGGATCCTGGGTTCACGGCTGGCCGCGGTGATCAGCGGCTGGCTGTTTCTGATGCCAATCTATGCCCAGGAGGCAGTGCTGTGGGTCAGCGCGGTGGCCCATGTCTTCGCGGCTGGTTTCGCCCTACTCTTTCTCCATCTCTTCTG
>CAYFQZ010000498.1:0-2458 GCA_964345305.1 uncultured Ignavibacteria bacterium
CTCCTGAAACCAGCGGACGAATCGCCCGTATTCCACAAGATTCTTGTAGTGGCGCAGCCTCCAGCTCTTCAGTCTTCCGCCGTAATTGGAGAAGATAGCCGAATCTTCGTAGGGACAGGCCTGTTGAGTTTGCGAAATCCCGCCAGGGCGGGGTCCCTGTCCGAACGAGAACCGAACAGCCATAAAAACTGTGCGAACAACCTTTAACCAACAAGGAGGTGCAAGGTGAGAGAACTTCCCAAAGTTGGGTTGTTTGTCCTTATGCTTTTGCTCTGTAGCTTATTTGGCTGCGAGAAACAGGCGATGGAGGAAGTCACCCGCGAGCAAGCGAAGGGGATGTTTGATACTTACGCAGAAGCCCGAAACCAGTTCAAGCTGGATATGCTGGATCAGATTTACCATACTGACGTTGTTGTTCACGATTGCGGTGCCCCCGAGGACATAAAGGGATTGGATGCCTTGAAGAGGTACTACTCAAACACTCACTCTGCATTCTCGAATGTCAACTTTTCCGTCGACCAGATATTTATCGATGGTGACAGAACCATTTGCATTTGGACATTCAGGGCCGTAAGTACGGATACGTTTCATACGCCTCTTGGTAACGCCCCTCCGACTGGAAAAGAGGTCACATTCTCGGGTATTGCAATCGACCGCCTGGTGGATGGAAAGTTCGCAGAGGAGTGGGTGTATTTCAACGTGTTGGATCCGTTACTGCAAGTCGGTTTCAGCGTCGTGCCGCCGCAGGCTCAGGAGAAGGAATAGCCGCGCAGGGCCGGAGTTCATCTCGGATCACATCCGGGCGAACACAAGGTCCGCCCCTACGTGTTGGCCCACAGCAGCGGACAGCCACAAGAGCTGTCCCTACGGATATGACTCACAGCAGATGAAGCTGATTAAGCGGATTCTTTCAGCAGATTGTCTGCCCCAAGCATCTTGAGAAAAGATGTTTTCATCTGCTTAATCCGATTAATCAGCTGTGAAGAGAAAAGACTGTCTCACACTCCCTTTGATTCCCTCCCACCTGTGGTGAGCTTGTGCTTCGACTTCGCTCAGCACCATGAGCTTGTCGAATGGTCGAACCATCAAGGGAGGTAAGAACCGAGTTCCCTCTCCCGTTTATAGGAGAGGGTTAGGGAGAGGACGATGTGAGCGCAGCCAAATTGTCAGTCTGGGCGAAGCCCTTTATCGCTTGCCGCAGGGCGGCCCGACGGGCCCGCACGGGAAGCCAAGGATCTCGCCGTTAGATTCTTCTCCCACCTTTGGCGGGGTCAGAATGACACTGGAGACGGGGGCAAGGGAGAGCGCACAGCCACACTCTTTGACAAGCTCACGGTCCTGTCTTCGACCTTGAGGCTCACACCCGAAGGGAGCGAGAAGTCGAATGAAGGAATGTCCCTACAGTTTTCTTTCACAGAAGCTGATTAAGCAGATTCTCGCATCAGGTCGTTCGCCATTGAGACATCAAAAAAAGACGCGTTTAGGCAGTCGCCCACCGCCCGTTTTGTTTCTTCAGCCACTCTCACGTGCGACTTCTGGGTCCGTAGACGAGGAAGCTGGCAATAACCCATGATTCAACTATTCTGTTTTACGTTCCGATTATAAAAGAGTAAGGGTGTTCCGAACAGAACTCAAGCCTCCGCAAGGTGGCCATCAGCGACGACATAAAGAGTATGAGAAAAAGCTGCTTTTTTCTATTGGCTGCATGCCTGCTAGTCGGGTGCAGCCATTCCAAGAAGACCTCGCGAGTTGAGTCCGACGTGGGTGTCGAGTCGCGGCCGGCTGCTCAGACCACCGGCCAATGGACGCGCGCTGATTCGCGACTGGTGGCAAAGGAGATGATCGTCGATTGTCTATCCTGGGCGTGGGTGCGCGCCCATAAAGGAAGCCAGGGCGGAAAGCCCGTGGTGACGGTGGGAATAATCCAGGATCAGACCGGTGAGGGTCTGGATATCAAGACGTTCAAGGCCGACCTGGAGAGGGAGATCTCCGCAGCGGATCAAGTCAGCTTCATCGCCAGTCAGAGTGGACCCACGCTTACCAAACAGGAAAACCCGGATCGAAACGACTATGCCTCGCGAGCAACCATAAACTTGATTAGAGCGGAAACCGGGGCCGACTTCGTCCTGGTAGGTGCCATTACTCATGGCACGGAATCCCTTGAGGGTGAAGGGATTACATGTTATCAAACGGAACTGGAGATGATAAACTCCAAGACCATGGCTAAAGTCTGGCGAGGCACCAGAAAGGTGTGGAAGGCAATTCGCTAGCACAGGACTTAGCCCCGGCAACAGCAAAGGCAGCCCACAGCTGCCGGTTCACCAACCCCTTTTCCATCCAGCCGACACGCGCTTTTTTTCTTGATTTCCTTGAAGATTTGCCTTAATATGGACTTGCGCCGGCGATCTGAGTCCCCGGTCCGGCGCAACGGGAAAGACAAGAAATATCTTCAGCTAAA
>CAYFQZ010000499.1:0-4903 GCA_964345305.1 uncultured Ignavibacteria bacterium
GAAAGTACGGGTAGCCATCTTTCTCTCCTCTCCAATCCGAACGGATGTACATAAGACAGCACGCTCTGCGTTTTCAAAATTCGATCTCCTTCCCCACTCCGTTTGCGATGAAATCCTCCCGATACTCCTCCTGGAACAGCTTTATGGTCTCCTCCCCAGAGCAGTGGGAGGGGGCTACTTTTTCCACTCCAAGTTCTCTAAACTCCTTTATCAACTCTCCAAGCGCCGATTCGCTTAAGTTCAACAGATGGAATCCTCCCAGAACCAGGTAGATGTTTTCCCCCGTTATCTTGCTGATGTGTTTCAAAATGCTGACTATGCCAGGATGGGCGCAACCCGTGATAACTACCAGACCTTTGTCGGTTCTGAGTATGAGAGATTGTTCTCTGATGGACGTGCCCAGCTCCCCGGTGGTGCTCAGCCTTTCGGAAATGGTCACCGGGTCGCCAACCTCAACCGCTTTCGCTTTTGAGGATTCCACCTTCTTCTTGAACTCGTCAGGGAAAGATCTCAGCAAGAAAACGATCAGATTCGAGTTTACCTCAAGTAGGTCAAAGAGTCCGCCTGCGTGATCTCCGTGGGCGTGAGAGAGCACCACCGCGTCTATCTGCTTAGGGTCTATTCCCAGTGCTTTCATGTTGCCCAACAGGACGGAGCCTTCAGCTCCGGTGTCGAAAAGCAGCTTCTTGCCGTCTGCTTCCACCAGGCAGGAGAAGCCCCATCCGGTTTCAAGATCGGGATTATGCCGGTAGTTGTCATAAATGGTAATCATGGTCACCTCCGCCTTGGCCGAATCGGGTATAACCTCGTCTGAAGCCGCAGCAGAATTCCAGGCAAAGGCAAAAGCTAAGACGGCCAAGACGAAGAGGAAAAGGGCTGAGGAGGATATGTTCACTGGGACCTTCACAGAGATTCCCCATTCTCGAAATAAAAATTGGCGGAAGGGGTGGGAATCGAACCCACCTCCCCCTGGGCTAACCAGGGGGACCACGGATTTGAAGTCCGCAAGGACCACCAGATCCTATCCACTTCCGTCAGGCACAATATAATGTTATATGTGCGTTTTGGCAAACTTTTCGTCTATCTCACAGTTGGTCTCACCTAATTTAAACAGGCAAATTACCATTTGTGTTTGCCTCTCGTTTTTGCTATATTTTCCAGGATTTTGCGCCATAACCAGACCCCGGGAGAGATCATGGAGACAGAGAGGAAATATCTTCTGGAGAGGGTGGATAAGGTCGCCTTGGTGAAGCTCTATGTGGACGGGTTTGAAGAACTGAGCTTGGACGATAAGATCCTGGCCTACTATCTCTGTCAGGCGGCCGCAGCCGGCCGTGATATAAGCTACGATCAGAACCATCGACACGGGCTTGCCATCCGAAACCTCCTGGAGGAGATAGTAATCCACTCTTCGGGTCTGGATGAGGCCGTGCTTCAGAAAATCACCCACTATCTCAAGCTATTCTGGGTCTTCAATGGAAATTACGGGACCAACAGCCGAAAGTTCACTCCGGACTTCAGCTCCGAAGAACTCCTGGGGGCCTGCAGAACGGCACTTTCCAACGGCGCCCGGCTGGCGCTCAAAAACGAGGCTCAGTTGGAGGAGATGTTGAATCAGATTCAAGCGACCATTTTCGATCCGGACTATGAGCCGCTTCTGGCCAATAAGTCGCCAGGCAAGGGAGAGGACATCATCACCGCCAGCGGCAATAATTTCTACGAAGCCGTCACCCTCAGGGACCTGGAAGGGTTCAAGGAGAGGTATCCACTGAATTCCAAGGTGGTAAAAAGGGACGGCAAGATCGTCGAGCTTGTTTATCGCGCCGGCACAGAGCAGATACCGCCGGGCTTGTATGCCCCGGAACTCGACCGGGTGATAGAGAATCTCAGAAAGGCCATGCCTTTCGCCAAGCAGGGGCAGAGGAAGGTGCTGGAGCGGTTGGTGCGATACTTTGAAACCGGAGAAGCGGCGGATTTCGACCTGTACAACATAGACTGGGTCGAGGACAACCCCATCGTGGACACCATCAACGGTTTCATCGAGGTCTACGCCGACGCCCGCGGAGTCAAGGGGGAATACGAGGGCATCGTCATCTTCGTGGACCAGAAGGTCAACCAGGTGATGAGAAGCATGGCCAGCCTGGCCCAGTATTTCGAGGACAAGGCCCCCTGGGACGATAAGTACAAGAAGAGTAAGGTGACCCCCCCGGTGTCCAACGCGCTCCACCTGCTGATGGGAGTGGGCGGCGGGGGACCCATCTCGGTTCTGGGCATAAACCTGCCCAACGCGCAGAATATCAGGGAAGCTTACGGCAGCAAGAACTTCATCCTCACCAACGTGTCCAGCGTCAGATACCGGCTGGATCAGGAGAGGATCACCGCAGAGTTCGCCTTGACAGAAGAGGAAAAGGAGTTGGACAGGCTCTGCGGCGAGAGGGCAGATCTGCTGCATACAGCCATCCACGAGATTCTGGGGCATGGATCCGGAAGGGTCAGCGAAAAACTCAAAAAGGATCCGGCCGACTATCTGCAGGAGTATTACTCGGCCATCGAGGAGGCCAGGTCGGATCTGGCTGGTCTGTGGCACATCTTCGACGACAAACTGATGCACCTGGCAGACATCGACCAAAGATGCGGTGAGGCACTGTATCGCTTCTACGCCCGCGCCGATCTCATTCGGCTGAGAACGGTCCGGGAAGGGGACAGGCTGGAAAAAGATCACGCCCGCGGCAGGCATATGATCGTCTCTTACCTTAAGGATAAGGCCAAAGTCATAGACGTGGTGGAAAGAGACGGCAAGGTCTATTTCAAGGTAAATGACGTAAAGAAGATGAGAGATGGGGTGGGAGAGCTTTTGTCTACGGTTATGCGTATTAAGGCAGAGGGGGACTACAAGGGAGCCAAGAAGTTGATTGACACCTATGGAGTAAAAATCAACACGGACTGGCGGGATCAAATAGTCAGACGCGCGGATAGCCTTAACCTGCCAGACCACTATGCGTTCGTCATGCCCGAATTGGAGTTGGTCAAGGACTTTCGGGGAAAAATCGTCGACGTCGAAATTTCATGTCCTCAGGATTTCATGAAACAACAGTTGAGGTATTCGGGCAAGATTCACAATCAGAATGAGTAGGGGCGAATCTCCGGTTGGTGCTATGGCGGTTTCGGTAAAGATCGGAAGCTTCTCCATCGGGCAAGGAAGCACTCTGGCTCTGATAGCCGGCCCATGTGTGATCGAGTCTGAAGAGATCGTGTTTCGCACCTGCGAGCGGGCAAAGGAGATCGCCTCAAATCACAAGATACCTTTCGTCTTCAAAACCTCCTACTCCAAGGCAAATCGGTTGAACGTCGACTCTTACTCGGGACCCGGGCTGGATGAGGGTCTGAGGATTCTGGAAAAGGTGAAGACCAGGTTCGACGTTCCGGTGCTCACGGATATTCACAATCCGATCGAGGCGGAGCCGGTATCCGAGGTGGCGGATGTTCTGCAGATTCCGGCATTCTTATGTCGGCAGACCGATCTGGTGACGGCTGCTGCCAGGACCGGAAAGCCTCTCAACATAAAGAAGGGACAGTTCATGGCGCCGGAGGATATGCTGCCCATTGCCAGGAAGGCCGAATCGGCGGGAAACAAGGATGTTCTGCTGACGGAACGTGGGAGCTTTTTCGGCTATCACAACCTGGTGGTGGACTTCAGATCGCTGCGCACAATGCGGAGTTTGGGCTACCCGGTGATCTTTGACGCCACGCACAGCCTTCAATTGCCTGGCTCGCAAGGGAGCTTTTCGGGAGGTCAACCTGAGTTCGTCTTTCCGATGGCCCGCGCTGCGGTAGCCTTTGGCTGTGACGCCTTGTTTATTGAAACCCATCCTGACGTGGAAAACGCCCTGTGCGACAAAGGCAGCATGTTGCCTCTGGATAGACTGGAGCAGCTGGTAATTCAGGTCAAGGCCATCCGTGAGGCGACCAGCGAGCGGACGTAAAGAAAATCCTTAGATTTTCAGACCTTTGTGAATAAGGAAAATCATTGCCTTGGCAAATAGGAAGGACCAAATAAGGAGGCTGGCAAAGAGAGTCAAGGTGCTCATCTTGGACGTGGACGGAGTGCTCACCGACAACAGCGTTTATCTGGACGATCAGGGAATGGAATCCAAGAAGTTCAGCATATTGGATGGAATGGGTATCTGGCTGGCGTTTAAGGCGGGAATGGAAGTAGCCTTAATCTCGGGACGTCCTTCCAAGGCCACCGAGCACCGTGCCCGACAGCTGGGGATAAGACATCTGTATCTGGGAGAAGTCCAGAAAGCCAGAGCTTACGACGAGCTCAAGCGCATCCTGGAAGTCGAGGATGAGCAGATCGCTTGCATGGGGGACGACATTCTGGACGTGCCGCTGTTGAGGCGGGCCGGTCTTCCCATTACCGTAGAGAACGCCGCTCCGGCGGTCAGGAGATTCGCAAAACTGGTGACCAAAGCAAAAGGTGGCGAGGGTGCCGTACGCGAGGTGATAGACTTCATCTTGAAGGCCAAAGGGAAAAATCCATTGGAGTGGGTGCCATGATCAGAGAGAAGGCTAAAGAGGTAATCCGCAGGGAAGCAGAAGCGGTAGCCGGCCTGGAAGAGAAGATTGACGAGAACTTCGTCCGGGCTGTGGAGTTGATCCTGCAGAGTAAGGGTCGGGTGATAGTCACCGGCATAGGAAAGTCGGGCATAATCGGCAAGAAGATCGCAGCCACCTTAACCTCCACCGGCACGGCCGCATTCTTCCTGCATCCCACCGAGGGGATACACGGCGATCTGGGAATGGTGCAGAAAAACGACGTAGTGATCGCCGTGACCAAGAGCGGGGGAACGGACGAGATATATCAGTTGATCCCCCTTTTCAAGAGACTGGGAGTTCCCAT
>CAYFQZ010000500.1:0-7108 GCA_964345305.1 uncultured Ignavibacteria bacterium
CCTTTCTGTTTTTGGCAAGCCTGAGAGTGATTCGGAGGAAGCACGAAGAAAACCAACCATCCGTGATCTCGGCCCAATAGAGACCACCGGCTGGGTCAGGTGCTCGCAGCAAGCCTTACAGAGAAGAGGATGGCAAGCTCCCCTGTCAGCAACCGCAGTCATCGATTTATGAAGCGTTTTTCCCCTTGTATTGCAATCCTCTCGCTCATCCAAACATCGCCGCTACCCACTCCCCCGGGTCTGGCCGAGATAAAGTAAAGCCTTGATCCATCCGCAGTGATGTAAGACTGCCCCGCTCCTCCAGAATCATTGATCTTCTCCGGTAAAAGCTCAGAAGGTCCCCACCCCGTGCCCGTCCAGCGAGACTCCCATATGCAGTATGTGTACAAACTCCTGGTGAAATATAGAAAACTGTCACCGGCGGTGACCGTAGGATGTCTTTCATTATGGTAGCCGTTGACTGTGCTATCAAGCAGGACCGGAGGCTGCCACTCTGAACCACTCCACTCCGAAACCCAAATACCCCAGGAATCGGAGAAATACAGGTCTGAGCCATCCGGAGAAACAAACGGACTCCACTCAGAGCCACTCGTGTTGATGGGCGGTCCCAGATTCTCCGGCATCTCCCATTCCCCATCGAGACTGTCCCACGTCGAAACCCAAATGTCCCAACCACCATATCCTCCCGGCCTTCCGAACTGCACGTAGTAAAGCTTCTTGCCGTCAGGCGATAGACAAGGTGCCAAGTCGTCAATTACAGTGTTTACGTTGGGTCCACAGTTCGTCGGCTCTGACCACGAACCTGAGACACTATCTCAGAAACAGTACCAGATATCTCCGTTGCCATACGTTCCCTCTCTGCTGGAGACAAGTACAGCCATCTTTCCATCAGGCGTCATGCGAAAGGACTCCTCTCCTTGCGGGCTGTTGATCGGTTCTCCCAGATTGACCGGTTCACTCCATTCACAATTCACCATCTCGGGGATCGAGCCTTCCTTGAAAAGATAGTTGATCAGATAAATAGCGTCAGTTATGTCGATGGTACAGTCCGCGTTGGCGTCACCACACTCAAAAGGGTCGGGAGGGGGGCCTTCTTTGAAGACGTAATTGAGGTCATAAATCACGTCCGCAATATCAACAATCTCGTCGGAGTTGGCGTCACCCGGTACCTGGGCCATCAAGATACTCGGAATGAAGCATAGCATCCCACAGATGAACACAACATGGACGAAGATCCGCATGAGCTCCCCTGCCTTTCCATACTATGTTCCTAATGATATAATAACACAAATCACAGTTATGTCAACATATCTTTCCTCATTTTCCCGACTTATTAGCCATATCGAACCATCAAAAAAGGAAAAAGGTCGGATGAGAACACCCGACCTTGAAACCCGTCTCCTGGAATGAGGACCGCTTACGTCAAACCGATATTCTTGTCCTTGATTTTCCCACGTCCTAGCACTTTGAAAACCCGCACTGTGAGCAGACCACGCAGCCGGAATCGTGATCCAGTTTGCTGCCGCAGTCGGGGCAGAACTCGTAGGTCAGGTCCCTATCGTGGTTGGCGTTCTGGGTGGTGCCGAAATGCTTCATCAGCACCTTGGCGATGGCGTCGGGTATGGACATGATCAGTCCACCCTCCTGGAACACCTGGGATGCTCCCCCGATCCCATACAATTGCTCAATGATCTTATCGACGGAGATGCCGCTTCTTAAGGCCAGAGAAACCAGCCTGCATATGGCCTCAGTATCGGCCATGGTGGAGTAGCCGGATTTCCCTATCTGCGCGAACACCTCAAATGGCTTGCCGTCCAGGGTATTGATGGTCACGTAAAGATTACCATAACCTGTCTTTATCTTGTCGGTGATGCCGGCTAGGGTCGTCGGTCTGTCCAGGGGAGCTATCTTACCTTCCTCTTTCTTCTCCTTCCGAGTGGATAGCACTTGCGCCTCCCTGGAGCCGTCCCGGTAGATGGTGACGCCTTTACATCCCAGCTGATAGGCCAACTCGTACGCTTTCTCCACGTCTTCCACCGTGGCCTGGTTGGGGAGGTTTATGGTCTTGGACACCGCATTGTCGGTGTACCTCTGGAAGACCGCCTGGTGACGAACGTGCCATTCGGGGGCTATGTCGTGAGCAGTGACGTAGATCCTCTTCAGGTCGACAGGTACCTCTTCGAAAGCCCGGACAGAACCTCTGCCAGCGATATTCTCCATCAGCACCTCGCTGTAGAAGCCTCTTTCTTTGGCCTCCTTCTCGAAGAAAGGATTCGCCTCCACCATCCTGGTGTTGTCCATCACCGTGCGAATATAAGAGATGGCAAACAGAGGCTCGATTCCCGAGGAGCAGCCGGCGATTATGCTGATAGTTCCGGCAGGAGCTATGGTGGTAACCGTGGAGTTGCGCATGGGGGTCTGCTTTTCGTGATAGATGCTTCTCTCCCAGTTGGGGAAAGCTCCTCTCTTCTTGGCCAGCTCAGATGAGGCCTGATGGGATTTGTCCTGAATGAAGCCCATCACCCGCTCGGCCAGCTTGACCGCTTCGTTTGAATCATACGGGATCTTGAGCTGGATCAACATGTCCGCCCAGCCCATCACGCCCAGCCCGACCTTCCGGTTGGCCTTGGTGTTGTCTTCTATTTCGGTGAGAGGATATTTGTTGGCATCGATGACGTTATCCAGGAAATGAACGGCCTTTTTCACTGTCTGTTCCAGTTTGTCCCAGTCGATCTCACATCGATACATGGTGGTGGGATCGCTCGAGTCGACCACCGCCCGCACCATTTTGGACAGGTTTATCGAACCTAAGTTGCAGGACTCGTAAGGCAGAAGCGGCTGCTCACCGCAGGGGTTGGTGGATTCGATCAGCCCCACCCTGGAGATGGGGTTAGTCTGGTTCATCTTGTCCAGAAACATCACCCCCGGCTCTCCGGTTCTCCAGGCGTGCTCCACGATCAAGTTGAAAATTTCCCTGGCCTTGTATCGCATCGGCTCCCCGTCCTTGATGTGGGTTCTGCCGGTTCGGGGATCGATCAGGTCGTAGTAGCCGTCGTCCTGCACAGCCTGCATGAAGCTATCGGTTATGGCCACGGAGATGTTGAAGTTGGTCAGCTCGGACAGGTCGTCTTTGCAGGTGATGAAATCCAGAATATCGGGATGATCCACGCGCAGGACCCCCATATTAGCTCCGCGCCGGGTGCCCCCCTGCTTGACCGCCTCGGTGGCGGAGTTGATGACCTTCATGAAGGAGATGGGACCGGAGGCTACGCCGCTGGTAGAGGCAACCGGGGAATTCCTCGGCCTCAACCGGGAGAACGAAAAACCGGTACCACCGCCGCTTTTGTGAATCAAGGCGGTATTCTTCACTGCATCGAAGATGGACTCCATGGTATCCTCGATAGGTATCACGAAACAAGCGGAGAGTTGTCCCAAGGGGCGTCCTGCGTTCATCAAGGTGGGTGAGTTGGGCACGAACTCCAGCTTTGCCATCAGCTTGTAGAATTCCTCCACACTCTTCTCCACCTCTGCGTCTGTGGCCCCGTAGTCCTTGTCCGGCCGGGCCACCACCTTGGCCACCCTCAGGAACAACTCCTGCGGTGTCTCAATCACTCTTCCTTCCTCATCCCGCTTGAGGTATCTCCGCTCCAGGACCTTCATGGAGTTTGGCGTCAGCTCTATTTTCACCGATTCCATTATCCGTGTATCAGACACTTTTCCCTCCTCCTTTTCTATATCGGACGAATTCAATCGCCCATCCTATTATTCGAATTAAAGGCCACTGCTTATAGAAGTTTCTGCGTCGTTTTTGTCTTCCTGGGTAACTCCCTCCCTCACAAAGGGGACTTTACGCTCCTTTTTTCTTCGTCTTATGAGCTACAACCACCAGTCTCTGGGCCTTATGATCATACGGGGCGCCGGCCAGATTACCGTAGACCTCGGTTTCAGCAAAGCCGCATTCGGTCAGCAGCCTAGTCAGCTCGGCGGCCGAGTAGGGTCGCAGGGAGAACCGAAACTCCTGGGTCTTTCCTCCTTTCAGCAGAATCCAGCGGTTTTCCATCCAGGTCCAGTCCTTTGAGACCTTCCGCTCCTCCATCCAGATGGCTCCGTTCACCTCCTGCCAATCGCGTTCCCTGAATATCCTGGCCAATATTTCCTTGCCCATCATTTCGATCACGAAAACGCCCCCGTCTTTCAACGAGGCAAAAACGTTTTTGGCCACCTTCTCGTCGTCTTTTTGGTCTTCGAAGAACCCGAAGGAGGTCAAAAGATTCATGGCTAAAGCGCATGTTCGCGGCTTGCAAAACGCTCCCATATCCTTCTGAACAAACTCTGCCTTCAGACCTTCCTTCTCCGCCGACTTTCGCGCATCCTCAAGATACCTCTTGGTCCTGTCCACTCCCGTAACCGAAAATCCGCGTCTTGCGAATTCCAGCAAGTGCCTTCCGGGTCCACAGCATAGATCCAAGACCTTTGCATTCGGTTCGATGTCAAGCAGGTCGATCAGATTGTCCACCTCCTCCGGGGTGTCTTCCCAGCGCTCCTTGGAGAACATCAAGGGACCCCAGGTGTCCCAGAAAGCGTCGTCATCATACCATTTCTTCATGCCTAACTCCTCTTGTTTCGGCACTTGCTACAGACGTCCCGCCTGTTTGAGCACGAAGAGGGCATCTGCCGTAACAAACTCGTTTGAACGACTCTTGCTCACGCCGCCCCAATCCACCAGCGATCGACCGGTTGGCGCTCTGTCACTGACCCGATAATATTTGCCTTCTGCCGGAAACCCGCCGTCGGGCAGCGTTTTGGATTCCAGCAAGTCCAGCGCATCGCCGCAGCGCCTGTCCTCGATAAACTCGGCCTCGGCCATGACCTTCAGTCCGAACAGGATATCATAACGCCAGTAGCAGGGATAGTGCAGCTTCAGGAAGTCGTGGTTCATGATCCCACCATCCCCCAGCCTCTTGTACAGCCTGCGCCTGAGGAAGGCCCCGGAAGCACGCTTGGCGGCCTGCCTGGACTTCTCATTTCCGGTCATCCGAGCATGAAGTGCCAGGGCACGGAGGGGAATAAGACTTTCCCAGAAGGACGACTTCGCCGCTTTCGGGTTTTTGTCACAGTTCCAGCCGCCGTCGGGCCATTGCCATTTGACCAGGCGTGCTGCCAGCTCCTCAGTTCGATCGTCAGCCAGACCCAGGCTCAGAAGATACCACAGCGCGTTCCCCTCTTGCGATGCGCATCTCCTGGTGCGTCCGTTTATGGCTCTGATCTTTCCTTCGTGCTGTTTGGAGAAGAGCCATCCGTATACCTGCTCTCTCAACGGAGCAAGCGATCTATCCCCTGGCGGATAGCCTATATCCGCCAGAATCGCCAGCGCCCAATGGGCGCCGTGCCACTTCTTATAGGGATTGAGCGGTATTCTACCGTCCTTATCCCTCTGGGAGACAAGCAGCTTCACACGCGCAGACGACTTTATCTCGTTCCGAAGCTTCCTGACCTCAGCAGATTCCAACTTCTCGCCTAGCACGTTAACCAAGAGCTTGAATCGCACCGAGGGCTCATCCGAGGCGCGTAGTCTTTTTATTGCGTTTTTCATGTTCGCCGCTTCTCTAAGTAACAGCCAACGAGTGAATTAAAATTCCTCTTCCGATTCTTTGACCTCTTTCCACTCTCGCAGAAGCGCAAGAGATTTCTCTGCGTTCTCCGCGCTGTAGACGAACTTGCCCTCCGGCATGATCTGGGCCAATTGCTCCGGCCTCTCCTGGGTTGCCCATTCCATTAGAGGTTGGAGCACCTGGGTCAGCGCCTTCTGGGTTTCAGGATAAGGTACACCGGAAAGGCTTTTTATTCTTCGTTTCTGAAAAACGAACTTCGCCGAGTAGTACGCCTCCTCGATGTCCGCAGCTTCCAACCAGTCATTCATCTCGATAAGCTCGCAAAACACGGTATCGCCCTTTGGAATGAGTTTGTCGATGGTCATATGTATGTGCAGGGCGAAATCGTATTCAGCCACACGTCGAATGTCGTCTTTTCCCTTCAGCTTGAATGCCCCCGCAACCTCGAAAGCAGCGTCATCCACAAACAACGGCAGAAGCTCTCCAAGGTCATGGCTGTTGTAGGCGTGCTGATAGGCCATAACCAGATCCACCGGCTTCGGCGAGCAGGACGCCAAAACCAGAAGGAACGGAAGGACCACCAGCAGCGCAACTTTCCATCTTTTCAGCATCGGGATCGCTCCTATCGTGCGGTCAGATTCCTTCCAACCACTCAAAAGCGGCCTTCATCAGAAGAAATCAAAACCGGCCTTTTTGAATGCTTGAATCAGATTCCTGTTCATCCTAATCATCATCTTGGACGGATACCTAAACTTAAACATAAACTCCGCATTGCTCTTTATGTCCAGTTTCTTAAGTTTTGCCTTGACCTTCTCAGGATCGGCCCATTCGGGTTTTTCCTGCTTTTCCGCCTCCAGAGCTTCCACATAGATCTTCTCGAAATGCTTCCTGAGGTTATCATCGAAACTTCCGTACTTCTCCTCGAAAGCCTGTTCTATCTGGTGATGGCTCATGGTGCGGTAACTTTCCCTGTGAGCGATGATCTCCCGCTTCAGCTTGGGAACGTTCTTGGGGATGGTTTTGGGGTACCCAATGGAGAGAACCATCATGGGGAGCACATACTTCGGTATGCAGAAATACTCGCGGGCCTGGTCGATGACGTCCAGTATGGTGCCGATGTAGACCGATCCCAGTCCGCGACTCTCGGCCAGGATCGCCACGTTCTGGGCGGAACACATGAGGTCAGCGTAGGCGATAAGGAATGACAGCAGCGCCTTCTCTCCCGTGTAATCAGTATCAAACATGGATGCCCACGTTTTTATCCGAAAGAAGTCGATACAGAAGATCATCGACAGTGGAGCGTTTTTCACCCAGGGCTGATCTCCAACCATCTTGGCCAGCTTGTCTCTTGCCTCCGCCTTCTGCACCACGATCACCGAGATAGGCTGGATGTTCCCGCCGGATGGCGCATTGTTTGCAGCGTCAAGAAGCTGTCCAATGATGTCCTCTGGAATCTCCTTGTCCTCGAAGTTCCTGACCGACCGCCTTTTCATTAT